>DATHMJ010000368.1:0-3691 GCA_035487215.1 Gemmatimonadales bacterium | reverse complement strand
GGATGTGCCGTATCTCGTGGGTGATCCGACCAAGCTGGGGCGCGCCACCGGGTGGCGGCCGACTATTACGCTGGACGAGACGTTGCGGGGAGTGATCGATGCCGAAGCGGACTGATCTCGAGACCATCCTCCTCCTCGGCTCCGGCCCGATCGTGATCGGGCAGGGAGCCGAGTTCGACTACTCCGGCACCCAGGCCGTGCGGGCGCTGAAAGAGGAAGGGTATCGGGTCATCCTCGTCAACTCGAATCCCGCGACGATCATGACGGACCCCGAGCTGGCCGACCGGACCTACATCGAGCCGGTGACGCCCGAGTGGGTGGCCAAGGTCATCGAGCGCGAACGGCCGGACGCGCTGCTCCCCACCATGGGCGGACAAACCGCGCTCAACGTGGCGATGGCCCTCTATCGCGACGGCACGCTGTCCCGCTTCGGTGTCGAGCTGATCGGTGCGAACGAGCGGGCCATTCGGGTGGCGGAGGACCGGGAGGAATTCGCCCAGGCCATGCAACGCATCGGCCTGGCGACGCCCCAAGGGCGGGTCATCCGGAATCTGGCGGAGGCTCGGGAGGCGGTCGAGACGACGGGCTATCCCGCCATCTGCCGGCCTTCCTTCACGCTCGGGGGAACCGGCGGGGGCATCGCGTACAACCGCGAGGAATTCGAGGAGCTGATCCGCCGCGGACTGGAGCTGTCGCCGGTGGGGTCGGTGCTGGTCGAGCGAAGCATCATCGGATGGAAGGAATTCGAGCTGGAGGTGATGCGCGACAGCGCGGATAACGTGGTGATCGTCTGCTCGATCGAAAACGTCGATCCGATGAGCGTCCATACCGGCGACTCCATCACCGTCGCGCCCGCCATGACCCTCACCGACCGCGAGTACCAGCGGATGCGGGATGCGTCCATCGCGGTGATCCGCGAGGTCGGTGTGGCGGCCGGCGGCTGCAACATCCAGTTCGCCGTCAACCCGGCGAATGGCGAGCAGCTTGTCATCGAGATGAACCCGCGCGTCTCCCGGTCGTCCGCGCTCGCCTCCAAGGCGACCGGCTTCCCGATCGCCCGGATCGGGACCAAGGTCGCCGTCGGCTATCGGCTGGATGAGCTGCCCAACGACATCACCAAGACGACGCCCGCCTCGTTCGAGCCGGTACTGGACTACGTCGTCGTGAAGATTCCGCGGTTCGCATTCGAGAAGTTCGCGTCGGCCGATCCGCGGCTCACGACGCAGATGAAGTCCGTCGGTGAAGTGATGGCCATTGGGCGGACGTTCAAGGAAGCGCTCCAGAAGGGCCTGCGGGGGCTCGAGGCCGATCGATCCGGCTGGGTAGTCGGGGCCACCCTGGCCGACGACCGACTCGAGAACGCCGAGCGCGAGACGCTCCTGGCGGCGCTCCGCACTCCGACGCCGGAGCGGATCTTCCAGGTCAAGCACGCGCTCCAAGTGGGCATCCCCGTCGAGACGATCGCGGAGCGGAGCGGGATCGATCCCTGGTTCGTGTGGCAGCTCGACGATCTCCTGGCGGCCGAGCGGGACTGGACCGACCAGTGGGCTTGCGGCTGGTCGAGTGAGGAGCTGGAGCGCGCGGCGCTCAGGGGCATGAAACGCCTCGGGTTCTCGGACCGCCAGCTCGGCGACCTGGTCGGTGCCACCGAAGGCGCCATCCGGTCGCGCCGCCACGCGCTGGGCATTCGTCCGGCCTACAAGACCGTCGACACCTGCGCCGGCGAATTCCCCTCGTCCACGCCGTACCTCTACTCCAGCTACGACGAGGAGAACGAATCCGGTCCGCAGGGCGATCAGACGGTCGTGATCCTGGGAAGCGGGCCCAATCGGATCGGGCAGGGAGTCGAGTTCGACTACATGTGCGTGCGGGCGGCGCTGGCATTCCGGGAGATGGGCTACCGCACTGTGATGGTGAACTCCAACCCCGAAACCGTCTCCACCGACTTCGACATCTCCGACGCGCTCTACTTCGAGCCGCTCACACTCGAGGATGTGCTCGAGATCGTGCAGCTCGAGCGCCCACTCGGCGTCGTGGTCCAGCTCGGCGGGCAGACGCCGCTCCGCCTCGCCCGGGCGCTGGAACGGGAAGGCGTGCAGATCCTCGGGACCACGCCCGACGCGATCGACGCGGCGGAAGACCGGAAGCGCTTCGAGGCGCTGGCGCGGGAGCTGGGGGTGGCCCAACCCCCCAGTGGGACCGCGACCTCCGTGGAGGAAGCCGTCGCGGTGGCGAGTCGCGTGGGGTATCCGGTGCTGGTGCGGCCGTCGTACGTGCTCGGCGGCCGAGCCATGGAGATCGTCTACGACGAGCCATCACTCCGCAGCTACTTCGCCAAAGCGGCCCGCGTGGCTCCGGAACACCCGGTCCTCATCGACCGCTTTCTGGAGGACGCCTTCGAGGCCGACGTGGACGCGATTGCCGACGGCACCTGCTGCGTGATCGGCGGCGTGATGCAGCACATCGAAGACGCGGGCATCCACTCGGGCGACTCGGCCTGCGTGCTGCCGCCCTACCTCATCACCGACCGCCAGGTCGAAGAGATGCGCCGCTACACCCGCGCCTTCGCCGAGCGGTTGGGCGTGGTCGGGCTGATCAACGCGCAGTATGCGATCAAGGACGGCGTGGTCTACGTGCTGGAAGTGAATCCGCGCGGCTCCCGCACGATCCCGTTCGTATCCAAAACGACGGGCGTCCCGCTGGCTGGCCTCGCGGCGTCGGTGATGGTCGGGAAGACACTCGCCGATCTGGGTCTGCACGACGACGTGCTCCATCCGTACGTGGCGGTCAAGGAAGCGGTCTTCCCGTTCACCAAGCTTCCGGGCGTGGATTCCATCCTGGGGCCGGAGATGCGCTCGACCGGCGAGGTCATGGGAATCTCCGACTCGTTCGGGATGGCGTTCGCCAAGGCGCAGCACGCGGCGGACGGCCCCCTCCCGCTGGCTGGCGCGGTGTTCGTGACCGTGAACGACCACGACAAGAACAACGTCGTGCCGATCGTCCGTCGGTTTCACGGGCTCGGGTTCAAGATTCTGGCCACCGACGGCACGGCCCGCCATCTTCGCGCGCGCGGGATCCCCGCCGAGCGCGTGCTCAAGGTCTACGAGGGCCGCCCCAATGCGATCGACCTGATCGTTTCGGGCGCGGTCCAGCTCCTGATCAATACGCCGCTCGGCAAGCTGACCCAGCAGGACGACTACGCGCTGCGCCGAGCGGCGATTCAGCATCGGGTTCCCTACACTACGACGCTCTCGGCCGCGTCGGCGGCCTGCGACGCCGTCATCGCGCTCCGGAGCCGGGCCGGTGAGGTCCGGTCCCTCCAGGAGTGGCACGCGCTGGCCCGCGAGATGTCGGCAGAATGGACCGGCTGACCGCGCGCGATCCCGCCTTCGCCGCGGGACTTCGCCCGCTGGTGCGTGGGGAGGTTCGGGAGAACGAGGGGCTCGCCCGGTATTCCACGTATCGCATCGGCGGCCCCGCGACCGTGCTGCTGGCGGTCACGCCGGACGACGTGGGCGCGGCGGTGCGCTTCGCCGCCGGCGAGGGCGTCCCGTGGTTCGCGCTCGGGCTTGGCTCCAATCTGCTCCTCCCCGACGGGGGCCTCGACGCGCTCGTCATCCGGCTGGGAAAAGGGCTGGATCAGCTCGTCCGCGACGGAACCCGCTGGCGCATCGGGGCAGGGTTGCCCGCC
>DATHMJ010000367.1:0-9807 GCA_035487215.1 Gemmatimonadales bacterium | reverse complement strand
CCGACCAGGTCGAGCACGTCGTTCCGCCACGCAAGGGACGGCGGCACGCGCTCAGGGTCATCCGCGACCTCGTCGCGTTCGAGCCCCAGGGTCGGACCACCAACCTCGCGGCGAGTCTCACCTACACCGGCCGCCTGCTCAGGCACCGCAGCATCATCGTCATTCTCTCCGACTTTCTGGCCGACGACTGGGAGCGTCCGCTCCGGCGGCTCGCTGCCCGGCATGAGGTCGTGGCGATCACGGTCGATGACCGGCGAGAGCAGGCGATGCCCGATGCCGGCCTGATCGAGCTGGCGGACGCGGAAACCGGGCGCCGGGTCCTGGTCGACACCGGCAACCGGCGGGTTCGTGAACGGGTGGAGCGTCTGGCGCTGCGCCGGCGGGACGAACGGGCGCGCGCGCTCGCCACCGCCGGAACCGATCATCTCGAGCTGATCACGGGCGTGGACTACAAGCTGCCGCTTCGGCGCCACTTCGCGGTCCGCGCGCGGCGAGTGGGGCGGCGGTGATCGGTTGGCTGCTCCTGCTGCAGGTCGGACTTCCGACCGTCGGGGACACGATTTGGGTCCGCCGGACGGTGCCGTTGCCCGCCGGGCGCGCGGTGCGGGCCGCCGAATGGATGCCGACGGACGAGATCGAGGTGCTGGGCCGGCCGCAGGTGACGCTGCGCGGCGATTCGGTCGAGGTGGCATACCCGGTGACGCTGTGGGCTCCGGGTCAGCATCTCATTCAAGTTCCCGGTCCGCTCCTCGTCGGCGCCGATGGGCAACTCGACTCGCTGCCACCGGCATCCGTCACCCTCACGGCGCAGAGTGTGCTGCCCGGCGGGTCGCACGACAGTCTCAAGCCGCGCCCCCCGACTCCGACCATCACGCTGCACGAACGCTCGCTGGAGCCGCTCCTCGCCCTGCTGGCGGTTGCCGCATTGCTGTTGATCCCCGCCCATTTGCTGTGGCGGCGGCGGGGCCGGGCATCCACGCTGACGCGAGTGGGTCCCGCGGCCCCCGCGCAGCCGCCGATTCAGCGCTGGGCCGAGGCCGGGGAGCCACGCGCGGTCATTGGAGCCACGGTCGAGCACCTGCGGGGCCTGATAGCGTCGGAGGTGCCGAAGGCGGGGACGGAGCTCGATACCGAGGCCTGTTTAGCGGTGCTGGCGGAGGCGAAGCCGGCGTGGCCGCTCGCTGAGTTGGCCGATCTGCTCCGGGCGCTGGACGAAGCGCGATTCGCGCAAGGCGCCGACGTGGACGCCTTGGGCATGCACCGCCAGGCCGGCGACCTCCAAAGGCGCCTCGGATTGGGCGCGGCCGCATGACCTTCGCGCGGCCGTGGCTGCTGCTGCTCCTGCTGGCGCTGCCGATCTGGTGGTGGCGCCGGCGGCGCGGCACGCCCGCGGCATCCTACAGCGATGTCAGCATTCCCGCGCGCGCCGCTCGGCCGGCGTGGTGGGTGCGCCTCCCCGTGGCGCTTCGCTCGCTGACGATTGCGAGCTGGGTCGTGGCGGCTGCCGGCCCGCGGCTCGGCAACGACCGGCTCGAGCTGAAGAAGGAAGGTATCGCGATCGTCATCGCGATCGACGTGTCGAGCAGCATGCTGGCGGAGGACTTCGCGCCCTCCAACCGGCTCGAGGTCGCCAAACACGAGGCGATCGCCTTCGTGCGCGGTCGCAGCTCGGACCGGATCGGTGTCGTGGCCTTTGCGGGCGAAGCGCTCACGCAGGTGCCCGTCACGCTCGACTACCCCGTGGTCGAGCAGGCCGTCATGGATATCAAGATCGGCAGTCTGGACGACGGTACCGCGATCGGAAGCGGGCTCGCCGTAGCGGTGAACCGGCTCCGCCGATCGCCCGACAAGAGCAAGGTGATCCTGCTGCTCACCGACGGCGTCAACAACAAGGGGCTCATCGACCCCCGCACCGCCGCGGCTACGGCCTCGGCCTACGGCATCAAGGTCTACACGATCGGCGTCGGCACCGAGGGTGAAGCACCGATTCCTACCGGCCGGGCGCTGGGGGGTGGGTTCCGGTACGAGGTCCTGCCGGTGAAAATCGACGAGGATCTGCTGAAAGAGATCGCCGGCAAGACCGGAGGGCAGTACTTCCGCGCGAAGGACAGCGAGGCGTTGAGCCGCATCTTCTCCCAGATCGACCGATTGGAGAAGACGCCGGTATCGGTGACCCGCTACCTCCGATATGACGAGGACACGCGGCCGTTCCTGCTCTTCGGTCTGTTCACGCTCGCGCTCGAGCTGCTGATCAACGCCACCCTGGTGGTGCGCATCCCATGATTTTCGAGGCGCCGCTGCTGCTCGCTCTCGCGCCGGTCCTGGCGCTGGCCCTCGGCCTGCTCGCGTGGTGGGCACGGCGGCGTCGGGTGCGATTGGCCATGGCCTGGTCCGCGGCCTTGGGTCGCGACGCGCGCCGACGCGTGCGCCGCGCCCCCCTGATCGTGGCGCTCGCGGCGCTCGCGGCGGGTGTGGCGGTGGCGGGCCCCCGGGGCGGTCGGACGAAGGTCACCGCGGAGAGCCACGCGCTGAGCCTGGTGCTCGCGGTGGACATCAGCCGCTCCATGCTGGCCGAAGACGCGACGCCCAACCGGCTCCAACGCGCCGTGCGTGAAGCCCGCCGTCTGGTCCAGGATCTCGACGGCGATCGTGTCGGCCTCATCGCCTTCGCGGGGAGGAGCTACATCCTCACCCCGCTCACGGTGGATGGGGGCGCCGTGCGGATGTATCTCGACGGGCTGGATCCCGATCTCGCGAGCGAGGGAGGGACGAACCTCGCCGCGGTGCTGCAGCAGGGCGCCCAGCTCTTGTCTGCGGGTGGCGACGGCGCCGATCGGCTGCTGGTCATCTTCACCGACGGCGAGGGTCACGACTCCCTCCCCGACGCGGTGGCCCAGGCGCAGGCGCTCCGTGCGCGCGGTATTCGCGTCGCGCTGGTGGCCGAAGGACGTGCGACCCCGGTGAAGATCCCGATCCGCGACTCCGCCGGTGCGCTGATCGAGTACAAGCTCGACGAGCAGGGTCAGACAGTGTACACCCAACGACGCGACGACATGCTCCGCGCGATCGCCGATGCCGCGGAAGGCACCGTCGTTCCCGCCGACCTGCCGGACCAGGCCGGAGCGATCAAGAGCATCGCCGCCGCGCTCAAGCGCAGCCCAACGTCCGAGACCCGCGTCTCCGATCTGATTCCACGCGCGTGGATCCCGGCACTCGTCGCGGCGTTGGTGCTGCTGGCGCTCACGCTGCTCAATCGGGGGCCTGCGCTTGCCGGGCTCGCCGGCCTCGCGCTGCTCACCCGGGCCGCCGAGGCGCAACGCCCGACCGCGGGTGACCGCGCCCTCTCGGCGGGCGATCCGGTCGCCGCGGCGCAGGCATGGCTCGCGCTGGCTGGCGCGGGGGTTTCGAGAGATACCGCCTTCTATGACGCGGGAACCGCCGCCCTTTCCGCCGCCAAGTACGACGTCGCGCGGCGGGCGCTGGGCGAAGCGACCAAGTCCCCGGACCCCGGCCTACGCTACCGCGCGCTCTACAATCTGGGCACGGCCGCGTTGGTACAGGCGGCGAAGGACAGCGCCAAGCGGGACCCTCTGCTGGATGAGGCGATCTCGAACCTCAGGGGCGCCCTGTTGCTCGATCCTGAATCGGCCCCGGCGAAGTGGAACCTGGAGCTGGCGCTGCGGCAGCGCCCCCCCAAGTCGGGCGGTGGTGGCGGCGGTGGCGGCACGCCGCCGCCGAGCAGTGGGGGCCAACGACCGCCGCCGCCGCAGCCGGCCCCGAGCCAGCAGGGGCTGAGCCAGGCAGAGGCCGAGCAGATCCTCAACTCGATGGAGCGGCAGGAGCGGGCTTCGCGCGTGGAGCAACAGAGCCGGTTCCACGGCGGCACCGGGGGAGTGAAGGACTGGTGAACCTGCTCCTCGTTCCCCTGGTGTGCCTCTGGCTTCAAGGCAGCGGGCTCGAGGTGCGCGTATTCGTCGACCAGACGCGCGTCACCGTCGATGATGACCTCGTGCTCACCATCCAGGCGACCGCGCGCGATCCCGCGCCGGTCGAGGTCACCATGCCCACCCTCGCAGGCTTCGAGGTCACGGCCCGAAGCGAGCACAGCGAAGTCTCCCAGCTCGGGACACCGAGCCGCACGACCACGCTCGAGCTGCACCTGCGCGCGATCAAAGCGGGCCGGTGGGACTTGGGTCCCGCGCGCGCCACGCAGGGCACGCAGGTGGCCGCGGCGAGCCCGGTCGCGGTGCAGGTGGACGAGCTGCCCGGTGCGGCGGCGACGGCCGCCAACCCCATGGTCAAGCGGCTGCTCGAGCGCGCGTCTCCGCCGCCTCGGCCGGGCCAGCCGGCGGTGAGCCTGGTGCTCTCCACTCGCGCCACCAGCGTGGGTGAACAGGTGGACGTGCTGACCGCGGCCTGGTTCCCCCGTGAGCTTCGCACACAGCTTCGCCGGCCGCCGACATTGCAGCCTCCCGTCATCGAAGGCGTCTGGAGCTACCCGCAACCCGCGCCGCCTGGAATCGCCGCGACGCGGACCGTCGGCGGCGTGCTCTACGATCTGTTCGTCGCGCATCAGGTCGTGTTTCCGCTCCAGCCGGGGAAGGTCGAAGTCGCCCCGGCCGTGCTCAAGTACAGCGTGCCGATCGCCCTGCAGTTCTTCAGCCAGGAGGAGCGGTACACACTGGAGAGCGGCGCGGAAACGCTGTCGGTCGCGCCGACTCCGGCCACGGGACGCCCCGCGGGCTACGGGGGCGCGGTCGGCGGAACGCTCCGCCTCGACCGCAGCGTCGACCCGCCGACCGCCCGCGCGGGCGAGCCGGTGGCCGTGTCGTTCACGCTGACGGGTGACGGCAATCCGGCGCTCTGGCCTTCCCCGGACATCGCATGGCCCGCCTCCGTGCGGGCGTACCCCGACCGCACGGACGAGCGGCTCGATGTCAAAGCGGGCCGACTAGGCGGTAGCAAGACCTTTCGGTACACCGTGGTTCCGGATTCGAGTGGACCGCTGGCGTTGCCGGGGGCCAGCTATGCGTACTACGACATCGCGACCAAGAGCTTCCGGGTGACGGCGCTCCCGGCGGGCCGACTCATAGTTGCGGCCGGCCGGGGTGCGACCGCGTCTCGGCCCTTGCCGCCGCCGCTGCTCAGCCAGGCCGGCGCCGAGGCCGATCGCCGGTTCGCCGCGTTGCTGCCGGAGTGGGCGTGGGCCGCGATCGCCCTGCTGCCGCCGTTGCTCGTGTTTGGTCGCCGACGGATTCGCCGTCGCCCGAGGGCGACACCAGCGCCGGTGCCGGATGCTCGGAGCGCGGGCGTGGAGCTGGAGTCGTTGATCCGCGAGCTTGTCGGCGAGCCGGACACGCTGAACGAGCGAGGACTCGTCTCCGCGCTGCGGGCGGTCGGGGTCGAGCCGGCGCTCGCGGCGCGAATGGTGGAGGTACGGGGACGCCTCCAAGAGATGCGCTATGGCCCGGGACGCGGATCGGTCCCCCACGAGCTGGGAAATGAGGCACGGGCTCTCGCCGCGCAGCTGGCCGACAGCCACCGCCGTCGGCGTTACGCGGCGGGTGGATTGGTCGGCCTGATGCTGCTTGTCGCGGTGTCGGCGCGGGCACAATCGATCTCGCCGGAGTGGCAGTACGACCATGGCGGCTTGAGCGGCGCCATCGAAGGCTTCAGCCGGCGTGCCGCCGCCGCTCCCGACGATCCGGCCAACTGGTACGATCTCGGCGCGGCGTACTATCGCCTCGGACTCGACGGTCGAGCGGCGGGCGCATGGCAGCAAGCGCGGCGGCTGGCCCCGCGGAACCGATCGGTCGCACGGGCGCTCGAGCTGGTGCCGCCACCCGAGACCGCGAGCGCCGGCCGTCTCTGGGGCCCTCCCTTCACGTGGCGAGAGCTCGCGCTCGTGGCGCTCCCGGTCTGGGCGCTCGGCTGGCTGCTCCTGATGGCGAGAGGGCGCCGCCGTCGGGAGCTTGGGATCGGTCTCGTCGTGGTCGGGCTGGTCCTGGGCGCGGGGGCGGGGTTCCTCCGGTGGCGCGACGAGCGCCCGATGGCCGTGCTGGTTGGACGCACGCCCCTCCAGCTGTCGCCGCACGAGCGCGCCCCTACCGTGGCGCCACTGGACGCCGGGACCGCGCTTCTTGTGGTTCGGCATGTGCCCGGGTGGACCATGGTGGACGCGCCGGGAGCCCGCCTGGGATGGGTACCGTCGGATTCGCTCGCTGTCCTCCGCGGGGGCTGAGCCCGTGCCACGCCGGATTGCCATCCTTCCCGATGCCGTCGCCGATCAGATCGCTGCCGGCGAGGTGGTCGAGCGTCCGGCCTCCGTGGTGAAGGAGCTGGTCGAAAACGCGCTCGACGCCGGGGCGCGTCACGTCCGGGTGCGGCTGGAGCAAGGCGGCAAGACCCTGATCGAGGTCAGCGACGACGGCATCGGCATGGGTCGAGACGACGCGGTGCTGGCGCTCGACCGGCACGCCACCAGCAAGATCAAGAGCGCCGCCGACCTGGTGGGCGTGCGCACGTTCGGGTTCCGCGGCGAGGCCCTTCCCGCGATCGCTTCGGTCTCACGCCTGACGCTCATCACCAGCGATGGAGAGAGCGAGGGCTCGGAGCTGAGCGTCGCGGGTGGCCGGCTCGATCGCGTGGATCCGGCGGCACGCCAGCGCGGAACGACAGTGAGCGTCCGCGGCCTCTTCTTCAACACGCCCGCGCGGCGGAAATTCCTGCGCTCTACGGCCAGCGAGACCCGCGCGGCGCACGATGCCCTCGCGACGCTCGCCCTGGCCCATCCGGAAACCGGATTCGCATTCGACGTCGACGGCGTCGGGCGCCTTCAGGTCCCGACGGCCCAAACCGTGGTCGAGCGCCTGGCTGGGGTCTGGGGCAGGGATCTCGCGGGAACGCTGGTACCCGTGGGCTACGCGGCAGGCGCGTTTCGGGTCGAGGGATTCATTCAGCGACCGGCTGACGCAAAGCCGACGGGCCGGCGCACCCAGCTTTTCGTCAACGACCGGCCGTTCAAGGATCCGTTTCTCGTGCGCGCCGCGGAGGCCGGGTACCGATCGTCGATTCACCCTGGTGACCGGCCGTCGCTCTTGCTCAACATCGCGGTGGCCCCCGCCGATGTCGACGTGAACGTCCACCCGGCCAAGCTGGAGGTGCGCTTCCGGGATCGCGTCGGGGTCGAGCGAGTGGTGGAAGAAGCGGTTCGCGACGCGCTCGGCCGCTTGGATGCAGCCGCCCCGGTCGGCGATTGGCGGCCGCTACCGAGCGGCGGCTTCACCCAGCCGGCCGGCGTGGGGACGATCGCTCAGGCACCGGCCGAGCTGGAGCTGACGGACGCGACCCCGGTCGCGGTGGACCACGCCCGGGCCGGGTTCGAGGCGCCGCTTGCCCAGATGTTCGACTCGTACATCGTCTACGAGGCGCCGGAGGGCATGGTGATCGTAGACCAGCACTCGGCGCACGAGCGCGTGCTGTACGAATCGGTGCTGGCGCACCTGCGCCAGGGCGGCGCGGCGGCGCAGCGACTCCTGCTGCCTGAGACGATCGAGCTGACCGACGAAGAGCTGGACGCGCTCGAGACCCATGCGCATGCGATCCGCGCCGTGGGGTTCGAGGTCGAGCCGTTCGGCGGACGGTCGGTCGTGATCCACGCGGTTCCGGCGCCGCATCCGCGGTTCGATGGGATCGCGTGCTTTCGGGAAACCCTCGCCGATCTCGCTCGCGGACGCTTCGGAGGCTGGGCCAATCGGCTCGAGCGCTTCGCGGCGACGTTCGCATGCCGGGCGGCAATCAAGGCGGGTCAGCGGCTGAGCGAGCCGGAGATGCGGCGGCTTCTGCTCCGGTTGTTCGAAACCGAGCTGCCACCGCACGACGTGCACGGGCGCGCCACCATCGTGCAGCTTCCCCGCGAGGAGCTGGAGCGCCGGTTTGGCCGGCGTTAACCTGCCGATTCTCGTTGGACCGACCGCGGTGGGCAAGACTGCGGTAGCTCTCGCACTCGCCCAGCATTGGCCGCTGGAAGTGATCTCCGCCGACTCCCGCCAGATCTATCGCCGTCTGGACATCGGAACCGCCAAGCCGACTCGGCGGGAACGGGTGCGCGTGCCGCACCACGGGCTCGACGTCGTGGAGCCCGGTCAGCGATACAGCGCGGGTCGGTTCGCGCGGGAAGCGACCGGATGGGTCGCCGACGTCGCCTCGCGCGGCAAGATGCCGGTGGTCGTGGGAGGCACCGGCTTGTACATCAAGGCGCTGGTCGAGGGCCTGTTCCTCGAGCCGCCGTTGGAGCCGATCAAGCGGAAGGGACTCGAAGGCTGGCTCGGTCGGTTCGACGCGCGCGAGCTCCTGCGATGGGCCGCTCGCTTGGATCCCGCGTTTCGCGGCGGCGGACGCCAACGCGCGGTACGCGCGATCGAAATCACCCTCCTGAGCGGCCGGCCCTTGGGTTGGTGGCAAGCCGCGGCCCGGGCCGAAAGCCTCGTGACTCCCTGGTATGTCCACCTGACGGCGCCACGTCCGGTGTTGCACCAGCGAATCGCCAGCCGCGCGGACGAGATGGTTCGGCGCGGGTTGATCGAGGAGGTGGCCTCCGTGCTGACCGAAGGCCACGGCCCCACCGCGCCAGGCCTCGATGGGATCGGCATCCGCGAAGCGGTGGAGTACCTTCATGGACAGCGCTCCCGCGATACTGTGGCGGCAGCCGTCGCAGTCAACACCAGGCGCTACGCCAAGCGGCAGGAAACCTGGTTTCGGCACCAGCTCACCGGTCCGCTGCTCGCGGTGGACGCGACCCGGCCGGCGGACAAGCTCGCCGAAGAAATCGCCGAGGCCTGGCACAGGAGAACCGAGGTATGAGGCTGGGGATCACCTGTTATCCGACCTACGGCGGCTCCGGCGCCGTCGCCACCGAGCTGGGCCTCGCGCTCGCGCGCCGGGGGCACGAGGTCCACTTCATTACCTACGACTCACCCTTCCGGCTTCGCGGCTACGCCGAGCGCGTGTACTTCCACCAGGTCGAAACCCGGATGGGTCGGTATCCGTTGTTCGACCACTATCCGTACACCCTCGCCCTGGCTTCGAAGCAATACGAGGTGGCCCTCCGGGAGGAGCTCGAGCTCCTGCACGTGCACTACGCCATCCCCCACGCGACCACCGCGTACCTGGCGCGCGAGATGCTCCGCGGCACGCGAACGCTCCGGGTGATTACGACGCTACACGGCACCGACATCACCCTGGTGGGCCAGGAATCGAGCTTCTACGGAATCACCCGGTTCTCGATCGAGCAATCGGACGCGGTCACCGCCGTGTCCACATTTCTCCGGGATGAGACCTATCGCGCGTTCGGCTGCGTGGACTGCGATGTGCGGGTCATCCCCAACTTCGTGAATCTCGAGGAATATCGGCCCGCCCCCGAGCCGAGACGCGCGGGCCTGGCTCCGGCGGATCACAAGGTCATCACGCACGTCTCGAATTTCCGTGAGGTCAAGCGGGTGAAGGACGTCGTGCGGGTGTTCGCCCGGATCCAGCGGGCCATGCCGGCCACGCTGCTGATGGTGGGCGACGGCCCCGAGCGCCCGGAGGCTGAGAAGGAGGCGGAGGAGCTGGGCGTGACCGAGTCCGTTCGCTTCCTGGGACGGCTCGATCAGGTCGTCACGCTGCTGCAAGCGACAGATTTGTTCGTGCTACCGTCGCAAACGGAGTCATTCGGACTGGCGGCCCTCGAGGCGATGGCGTGCGGCGCGCCGGTGGTGGCCTCACGCGCCGGCGGATTGCCGGAAGTGATCGATGACGGCGTGAGTG
>DATHMJ010000366.1:0-3689 GCA_035487215.1 Gemmatimonadales bacterium | reverse complement strand
CACGAGCAGCAACGGCGGATCAAGCGGCCTGCCCTGGCGTCCGGCACGCTCGAAGGCGAGGTTGAGCACCTCGTGTACGAGCGTGGCGAAGACAGGTCGCAGCCGAGTCTGCTCGTACGTGGGCGCGCAGAGATAGAGCGTCGCGAATCGTCCGTCGAGCAAATCGCGTATGCGGATCTGCGAGGATCGTGTCGCGCGAGCGACCGTCGGGTCCGCGAAGGCGTCAAGGACCATCTCGGCCGTGGCGTACACGGAGCTGCGCGTCCTCTCATCGCGATCCCAAGACGCCGCCGCGGCGCGCTCGGCCTCGGCTATGCCGGCTTCGATCAGCAGGGCGCCGACTTCTTCCTCCTCCTGCGTATCGATCCATCGGACGACGTCGGTGATCGTGCGGCCGGCGTGGGCCGCAGCGAAGAGGTGCGGCGCGAGCAGCTTGGAGGCTGCTCCATACCAAAAGTCCTCGTCTCCGATGTTCCCGGAGCGTGTTCGAGCGGCGGCGCACAACCAGTTGGCGACCTGCCGCGCCCTCTGCCAGTCGTCGCAGGACGCGATTGGACTCCAAGCGGCGCTCTCGAGTCCCGTCGAGGCGGTTGGATCGAACACCCACGTCGGGCCGAGCTTGTGCCGCCACCCAAGGGTGTGTTGCACGAGGTCGTTCTTCACCGAGGTGGCCACAACGGGCCCTCTCCATTCGAGGATGGCGGGAACAGCGAGCCCCGATGTCTTGCCCGACTGCGATGGGCCGAGGACGATCAGTGAGGAGCGAGGCTCGCCGGCGAGCAGCTCGCCGCGCCGGAAGAGTGCCGGGCGGCGGCCGATGGTGAGACGTCCTGGTGTCGTGGCTCGTACCCGTAGCAGGCGGAGGTCTCGACCAAGAGCCCAACGCGCCGAGAGCGGACCACTCTGGCGCCGGGCGGATGAACCAACCGGGCCGAGCGGTCCCGCCCGCAGCCGGCCGGCGACGATCACCGCGGCACCGACCGGCAGGGCGATGAGGACCGCCGAGAGGCCGTAAAGCACCAGTGCCGGCGGAAGCATCGAACGGGCCGCCGGAGGCCACGCCAGGTCGGGTCGAGCCGGGTGGCGGGCGACCCGCGCCGCGAGGACCAGGGCGCTCGACAGCGGCACGGTCGGCCAACGACGCGTCCACGCCGCGCCCCCGAGCTGGCCGGCCACCCAGAGCGCCCCGCCGGCTCCGCCGACCAGCAAGACACCGGCGGCGACCACGAGGTCGGCGCCGCCCCCGTGGTCTCGTCCGGATTCCATGTTCACGAGACAACACGAAAACTCACAAAAAGACAAGGCTGTTTCCGGATTGGTTCCCATCATCCGGGAAGCAAGACCTCATCGTCGCGGCGCGAAGTCCTTCCGCTCGCAGACGGCCTCGCTCGCCAGAGGTCGCCGAGCAGGTGACGCTAGGGTCCTGAGCATGAGCCTCGGGGCGTATCTCACGGGGTTCGTTGTACTGGCGGTGGTCGTCGCGGCGCCCACGCTCGCCACGCGGGAACTGTTCCGCGTCACGCGTCCCTTTGACGGTCCGGTCGCACTGCTCGCCGAGGTGGTGGTGGTCCTCGGGCTGGTCGTCGTGACCGCTGAGCTGATGGGCACAATCGGCCAGCTCACACGGGTCGGCCTCTTAGTCGGAACGGTGGCCGTGAGCGGCGGCACGGGCCTCCTGGCGCGCCGCGTGGGCGGGCGACGGACCTCGCCGCTGCCGGTCGAGAGCACCGGCGCACGTGCGCTCGGCGCGGACCAGCCCCGTTGGGCGATCGGCCTCGCCGCCCTCGTCGTCGCCGTGGTCGTCGCAGCGTGGCTGAGCCATGTTGTGACCGCCTTCCGCCACGGCATCACTGACTTCGACTCGCTGGCCTACCACCTGCCGATTGCGGGCCAGTTCGCGCACACCCACCTGACGACCAAGCTCAGCTTTCTCGGCATCGACCCGATCCAAGGCTTCCATACGGAGAACCTCGAGCTCCTCCACGCGATCGGCATAGTCGCCTTCGGACGTGATGTACTGAGCCCGCTGCTCAACATGGGCTGGCTTGCGCTTGCGCTGTTCGCTGCATGGTGTGCCGGCCAGTCGCGTCGGGTGGGCGCGATCGCGGTGGTTGCCGCGGCGGCCGCTGCGGCGATTCCGGTTTTCGTCCAAACGAACGCCGGCACGGCAGGAACCGACATCGGTGCGTTCGCGCTCGAGCTCGCGGCGCTCGCGCTGTTGCTCGCGGTTCTAGACGCACCACGAAGCTCCTTGGCGGCCATCGCGATCGTGGGCTTGACGGCGGGTAGCGCGATTGGCGCGAAGGAGAACGCGGTGACCACCATCGCCGTGCTTCTGATCGCGCTCGTGCTGGCAGCCCCTCGTGCCGCCAGATTCCGGTGCGCTCTCGTCGCCAGCCTCGGGGCTCTTGCGGGCGGCGGCTACTGGTTCGCCCGCAATCTGGTGCGAGCCGGAAGCCCGCTCCCCTCGCTTCGGATCGCGATCGGCCCGCTGCACTTCCCTTCGCCGGATCTGCCGTTCGTCCGGCCCAACGACCACAAGGTCATCGAGTACATCACCAACCGCCACATCATCAGCACCGTCTACCGGCCAGCGTTCGAGGGAGCGTTCGGGCGGGCGGCGCTCGAGATTGGCGCATTCGCCGTGGTCGCCATCGTGCTCGCCCTCGTCACACGCGGACCCGCTCGCCTGGTTGCTATCACGGCAATCGTGAGCGCCGTTGCGTACGCGGTGACGCCGCTCACGGCTTTTGGCCCCAAGGGCAGCCCCGCCCTCCCGGCCGTGCTGTTGAACCTTCGCTACGTAGCGGGCGCCTTTGCCTTCGCTGGCGTTGCGGGAGCGTTGGCGGTGGCGGGACGGCGCAGAGCCGCAACGTGGGCCTTGCTCCTGGTGATATTCCTCACCGTGGCAACGCTGAGCACCCCGGGGAGCGCTGAGTGGTCAGAGGCTCGGCGTACCCAGCTGGCCCTCGTCGTGATGGTCGTGTGTGTGGGAGCAGCCGCCGCGTGGCTCGCAATGGCGCACGCCCGCCTCGGCCGACTGGTGGTTATCACCACGGGCATCGTTGGTCTGGTGGCGGGACTTCCGCTCTCGACGCACTACCTCGATCACCGCTACAGGGACTTGCGATCGGTCGATCCCATCGTGGCCCTGGTCGCGAAGGGCGTCCACCACACCCGGATCGGCGTCACCGGTCTTCAGCTCGTTTACCCGCTGCTCGGACCTCACCTCGACAATACGATCGACTACGTCGGCGAGCGCCTTCCGCATGGAGGCCAGGTCGATTACGCGACTTGCGCCGCGTGGCGCGCAGCCGTGAACCGGGCCGGCGACGCGCTGGTCATCGTGGGCGACCCCGAGTCAGCAAGAGGCCGTGTCGACACTCCGGCGATCGCCTGGGCCGCCAGCGATCCCGCCCTTGTTCCGCTCGCGGCGAAAGGCACCACCCATCTCTACCGCGTAGCCTCAAGGTCGAGTCCACAAGCGTGTTGACCCCGGCGCGCCCGCTGCGCTTGCGCACCTGATCCCGCTACGATCGCCATGTTGCCGGGAAGGACATGCCGATGGCCGAGCACTCGCGTGCGCTGGAGGATCTGAACCGGCGCGCGCTCGCGGACGGCGACGGCCGCTCCTACCTCGACGCTCGCCGGGCGATGACGCCGCGATGGGGTGTGGTGTGGGCTCAGCT
>DATHMJ010000365.1:0-2168 GCA_035487215.1 Gemmatimonadales bacterium | reverse complement strand
CCATCCGACCTTCGTCACCGTGTTCGTCGGGAACAACGACGTGCTCGCATCGCTGACGGACCGCACCAATCCGGGTAACCCCGCCTTGGTGACCCCGGAGGCCGCCTTCGAAGCGAACTACGGTCCGATCCTCGACAGCATCCAGAAGGTGGGGGCGCAGGCGGCCCTGATCGGCGTGGCGGACGTGTCCTTGCTCCCCTACGCCACCCAGGGAGCCGTGTATTGGTGCCTCAAGAACGGCGTCTGCCCGGGCGTGCCGTTGGCCGGGTTTCCGGCGACGTTCAGCGTGAACAACAATTGCGCCCCGCGGGCCGTCAACCCGCTGGCCAACGGCGATTCGGTGCTGGTGCCGTGGATCGTCGGCGTTCCGCTCATCGCCGCGGCACAGCAGGGAGCGACCACGTCGCTCGACTGCTCGGTCGATGCGGCGGTGGTGCTGCCGGCGGAGTTCAAGACTCTCCGCAACGCGGTGGCCGGGTACAACGCCTACATCTCGGCGCAGGCGCAGCAGCGTGGGTTCGCGTTTGTCGACCTGAACCCGGCGTTCCTGGCCGACAAGGCGGCGGCGCCGGCCGCGGGCCAGTTCCCGCTGATCGCGACGTTCCCCTGTCTCCCGACGGCTCCGTGTGGGCAAGCCATCAACCAGACTCCCAACGTCCTGTTCGGGACCTACTTCACACTCGACGGCGTGCACCCGAGCGGCGCCGCGCACCGGGTCATCGCGGACACGTTGATCTCAGCTGTGAACGCGAAGTACGGTACCACGATCCCGTTCGCCGGGCCCTGAGCCGTGACGGCCGAACGGTGAACGGCGAACGGTCATGACCGCGCTCGCCGCATCCGGCTGGTCCCGCGACCGGGCACTGGCGCTCATGCACGAGTACACCGCGTCGGAGGCGCTGCGGCGACACATGTATGCCGTCGAGATCGCGATGCGCGCCCTGGCCGAGCGGGCCGGCGAGGATCCAGACACGTGGGGCGCCGTGGGGCTGCTCCACGATTTCGACTACGAGCGGTTTCCCAACGACACCCATTCCGCAACGGCGGAGCATCCGAGCGAAGGCGTGCGCCTGCTCGCCTCCCGGGGCCTTCCCGAACCGATGCAGCGCGCGATTCTCGGGCACGCCACGTACACCGGCGTTCCGCGCGACACCGCGATGGCGAAAGCGTTGTTCGCGGTGGATGAGTTGTGCGGCTTTCTCGTCGCGTGTGCCCTGGTGCGCCCATCGAAGAGCCTGGCCGATCTCGAGGTCCCCAGCGTCAAGAAGAAGCTCAAGGACAAGGCCTTCGCGCGCGGGGTGAGCCGCGAAGACATTCAGCGCGGCGCCGAGGAGCTCGGTGTGCCGCTGGACGATCACATCGGATTCGTGCTGGCCGCGCTTCGTCCCCACGAGCAGCAGCTCGGGCTCGGATGACCCCGGGCGGGCCGTCGCGGGCGGCCCGCGCCATCGAGGCCGCGCTCAGCCGCGCCGCGGGCGGACGCCCCATCCCGGGCAACCAGGTTCGGCTCTTCACCGACGGGCCCGAGATCTACCAGCTCATGCTCGACCAGATCGCCTCGGCCGAGCGTTGGATTCATCTCGAGAACTACATCATTCGGGACGACGTGACCGGCTGGCGCTTCGCCGAAGCGCTGGCCGCGCGGGCGCGCGCCGGCCTCCCGGTGCGGGTGACGTACGATCGACTGGGCTCGATCGGCACCGGTGGCAAGTATTGGCGTTTCCTGCGGGCGGCGGGCGTAGAGGTGCGCGGGTTCAACGCCCCGCAGCTGGTGCGGATCTTCGCGAACCTCACGCGCGATCATCGAAAGCTGCTCGTTACGGACGGTGCTTGGGCCATTACCGGCGGCCAGTGCATCGGGGACGAGTGGGCCGGCGATCCGGTGCGGGGGATTCCGCAATGGCGTGACACCGCCGTCGAGATCCGCGGCCCCGCGGCGAGCGTGCTCGACTCCGCGTTCAGCGTGACCTGGGCCTTGTCGGGACCACCCCTCGCCCCGAGCGAGTTCGCCGCGGATGTCCCGTCCACGGGCGAGGCTGAAGTGCGCGTCATCGTGGGCGAGCCGGGGCGGGAGCGGGCCTACCGCGCGCTGGAATACCTCACCGCGGGAAGCATGGAGCGACTGTGGATCACGGACGCCTATTTGGTGCCCCCGCCCAGACTGTTCC
>DATHMJ010000364.1:0-2206 GCA_035487215.1 Gemmatimonadales bacterium | reverse complement strand
TCGCTCCTAGCATTTCTCGAAGGCGACCGCCATCCCCAGCCCCCCCGAGACGCAGAGCGTCGCGACGCCGCGAGAAGCCTTCCGACGCCTCATCTCGTAAAGAAGCGTCGTCACCATCCTGGCGCCCGTGGCTCCCACCGGATGGCCCAGCGCGATCGCGCCGCCGTTCACGTTGAGCCGGGCCCGGTCCAGACCCAGCTCGCGGTCGCAGGCCAGCACCTGCGCCGCGAAGGCCTCGTTCAGCTCGATCAGATCGTAATCCCGGGTCGGCCAGCCCGTCTTCCGTTCCAGAGCCCGGAGCGCCGGAACGGGTCCGAGTCCCATCTCGGCCGGATCGAGGCCCACGGAGACCCAGCCCGCGACGCGCGCCATCGGCTCGAGGCCGCCCGCTCGGACGCATTCCTGGGAGGCCAGGACCAGCGCGGCCGCCCCGTCGGTGATCCCGCTTGAATTTCCCGCATGGACCGTGCCCCCCGGCTTGAACACCGGGGGAAGCGTGGAGAGGGACGCAGCGGTCACGCCGGCGCGCGGTGCTTCGTCCCGGGCCACCGATTTTACCGGAACGATCTCGTCGCCGAAGCGGCCGGCCCGGACGGCGGACTGGCAGCGCTCCTGGCTCTCTGCGGCATACGCGTCCTGTTCGCCCCGCGAGATGGAGTAGCGTTCGGCAAGCCTTTCGGCGGTCTCGCCCATCAGGTCCCCCGAGAGGGGGCAGAGGAAACCATCCCGATACATGGCGTCCACCGCCTCGGTTGTCCCGAGCCGGTACCCGGACCGCGCGCGGTCCAGGAGAAACGGGACGCGAGACATCACCTCGACGCCCCCGGCCAGGACCAGACCCGCCTCGCCCGCACCGATGGCCTGCGCCCCAAGAGCGAGCGCCTTCAGACTGGAGGCACAGGCCTTGTTCACGGTGAAGGCGGGCACCGGGTCGGGCACCCCGGCGCGGATCGCCACCTGGCGGGCCACATTGGGCCCGTTCCCCGCCTGCCGGGCACATCCGAAGATCACTTCGTCCAGGCCGGAACGCGGAACCCCCGAGCGATCCAGGGCGGCCCGGGCGGCCGCAGCCCCGAGCTCCGCCGCGGGCAGATCGGCGAACGAGCCCAGGAATTTTCCGATCGGGGTGCGTGCGGCGGAAAGGATGAAAGCCGACGGCATGATCCGTGACTGTATCGGGCGGGATGGGCGGCGTCAACCGCCGTTATGGGTAGCCTTCCGGCGTGACAATTATTGTCAGCCAAGCGGCCGGTGGGCGACAAAAACTGTCACTTTGGATGACAATTAGGAGATGGGCAATATGCATTGATTATGCCATTACTTCCCAACGGGTTACATCTTCTCCACCGAGCACCGTGGCACGGCTCTTGCGACTATAGGATCCAACGCAGCACTCGCCTGGGGCGAAAGGAGGTGGGCCGGAAGCGTATGGGTGGACCCTGCAGTAAATATTTTTTTTCGAACTTTTCTTTTTGGAGATTGAACGATGCGACGTAGCAAAGGAAACCAGGGCTTCACGCTGATCGAGCTGATGATCGTGATCGCGATCATCGCCATCATCGCGGCGATCGCGATTCCGGGCCTTCTGTCGAGCCAGCGCGCGTCCAACGAGCGGAACGCCTCGGCGTCCCTCAAGACGCTCGCCTCGGCCGAGGCCGACTTCCGGGGCAACGACCGGGAAGGCAACAAGGTCCAGGATTTCTGGGTCATGGACCTCGCCCAGCTCTACGGCATGGACCCGATCGGCAGCACCGAGCCGATCAAGCTGATTGAGGTCTCGGTCGCGGGCGCGGATGCGACCACCCCGTCCACCCCGGGCGCGCTGGCCACCGCCGGCTCCTGCGTCCTCATCGGCAACTACTGCACCCAGTCGGCCAAGGCCGGCTACTGGTACCGCACCCTGACGCTCGACGAGAACGGCGCGGCGTATGGCGTCCAGTCGACCTGCGTCGCCCCCAACATTCCCACCAACGCCGCCACGGCGACCTCGTGGAACACGTCGAAGTTCGGGTTCATGGCCTTCCCCGACACGCGTTCGGCGGGCCGGAACATCTTCATCATCAACGAGGGCAACACGATCTTCAAGCGCGGCGTCAACCAGCTGTACGCCCCCGCCAAGGGCGCGACCGGCGTCCCCGCCAACACGGAGCCCGTCGCGGCCCAGCTGGTCGGAGCGAGCGCTTCCCTCCAGTTCCCGACCGATGCG
>DATHMJ010000363.1:0-6128 GCA_035487215.1 Gemmatimonadales bacterium | reverse complement strand
AGGTCTACTATCATCGCTTCCTCGAGCGCTTCCCTTCGGTGCACGAGTTGGCCGCGGCGCCGCCCAAGGCCGTGCGGGAGAGCTGGGAGGGCCTGGGTTACTACCGCCGGGCGGCGAACCTCCATCTGCTGGCGCAGGAAGTGGTGCGCGACAGGGAGGGCGTGATTCCAGCCGATCCGGCCGAGCTGGTGCGACTTCCCGGTATCGGGCGCTACACCGCGGGCGCGGTCGCGAGCTTTGCCTACGAGCGGCCGGCCCCGGCGGTCGATACGAACGTGGCGCGGGTCATTCGGCGAGCCTTCTACCCGCGCCTTCGCCGGCCAAAGGGGGCGGCTCGAGGCCATGGAGGCGACCGCCGAATCTGGGAAACCGTCGCGGCACTGATCCCCCGCCAGGGGAAAGCCGCGTGGACGTTCAACCAGGCGGTGATGGAGCTGGGAGCGACGGTGTGTACGGCGCGGGTGGCCAGATGCCCCGAGTGCCCGGTACGATCGGTGTGTCGGACCTACCGCAGCATGACCCCCGAAACGAGGGCGATCAGTCCGAGCGTCCCCGCGATCATTCCTACCACTCGCGTTCGGTTGCGCAGCTCGTCGAAGTAGGCCCCGTTCGGCCCGGTCGGATCGATCCGGGCGGCACGGGTCGCGGTCGGGAGCAAGACCGCGATGTTGACGAGCGCCCCGATGAGCCCCGCGCCCTGCATGGCCATGAGCCACGGGCTTGGCCCCGGCCCCCCGGCCACCTTGAAGGTCAGCACCAGCCCAGAGAGGATCACCAGCACCGAGCCGGGTGCGATCACGCTGCGTTGGATCGCGGCCAGCGCGCGGGCCACGGCTCCGAGGGAAGCACGATCCTCCGATCGGGAGGCGATACCGGCGAACATCGCCGCCATCGCTCCGCCGAGCCACATGGTGAAGCCGAAGAGGTGCACGAAGAGCCAGAAGTGGTTCACGAGTGCGCTCCGGAGAAAGTGCGGTCAATCGGCTGCCGTCCGCCGAACCCGGCGTCCAGCTCGTGCCAGTGGGTGATTCGTTCCTCCCCCAGCCGCCAACACAGGAACACGACCCGATCCTCTCGGAGCGCGTGGAAGTCCACCAGCCCGGCGTCGAAGCCCTTGAAGACGCAGCCGATCGCTTCCAGCTCTTGCAGGAAGCGATTGATGCGGTCGGCGTGCGCCGTGACCTGGTCCCGCGCCGCCACCAGATCGCTGGTCTCCCCCCAATCGGCTCGGGCGCCGCCCGTCAGCACCTCGAAGCGCGCCACCGCCTGACGCCACTTGGGATACTCCTCGAGCAGGTCCTGGACGACCCGCCGCACCAGCGGCAGCGTTCGGTTGGCTTCGTCGAGGGTGAAGAGCTTGAAGTCGGCCATTATTTCCAGATGATCTTGACGCCGGCGAGCTGCTCGGGATGGCTGATGAACCCCACGACACAGCCTTGCTGATCGAGCACCGTGATCGTGGGACGGAGATGAAGCTCGGTGGGATCGAGGTCCATACGCAGCTCGTAGCCCTCCAGCTCCTGATCCGGCGCGATGACGGCGGAATTGGTCCGCATCAGTGAGTCGGCCCGCGTGTGCCACGGGTGCTTCCCTTCGGCGAGACAGCGGGTGACCAGATCGCGATCGCTCAGGGTGCCGAGGAACTTCCGGGTGCGGTGGTCGTCCACCACGGGGACCACGGAGATGTTCCGCGTCTTGAACATGATCGCCACCTCACTCGCCATGGCGCCGGCGACGGCGACGTGGGGATCGGACACCATGACGTCTCGCGCGCGCAAAGGGAGCTCCCGCGTCGGGGTGGGGATCCGCAATTTGGGGCACTCGGGGTCGAGGTCAAGAGCGCGCCCGCGCGTCGCGCGCAGCGAGCGCCGCGGCGGTGGCCCGATGCCCCTCCGCGGCATACTCGCGGGCGCGATCGACGCGGAAGGTCGCGCTGCGCTCGACTTTGGGCCGGACATACAGCAGCTCGGGCCGGCCCGGCTCCGCCCTCCACCGCGCCAGCTCGGCCGCGGTGAGGGCCGCCATCAACACGCCCGTCGTGTCGTTGTGCAGGGAAACGAGTGGTGGGTAGGTGGCCGCGGCCGCGAGCGGCTCGTCGAAGCCGGGGCCCACGTCCACGGCTACGGTGAGATCCGCCGGGATGTCCGCTGACGCCGCGAAGGGCACGACACCCCGCAGTCCCCCGTCGACCAGGCGGCGCCCGCCGATCAGCACGGGCGGGTAGAACACCGGCAGCGCGCAGGACGCCCAGAGCGCGTCGAGGAGCGGCGCACCTTCGCCGCCCGGACCGAATCGGATCAGCGCGCCGCTGTCGAGGTCCACCGCCGTCACCAGGAGTGGCACCTTCAGCTCGGTGAACGACCTTGCCGGCAGCAACGCCGCGATCCCGTCGCGCAGCGGCTCGCCGCGCAGGAGGGAGTGCAGCCACAGCCCCGCCACCGGCGACCACGGGGCCCGAACGATCCCCTTGGTACCCACCGCCTCGACCCGAGCGAGGATCTCATCCGGCCCGAGCCCCGACGCGTAGCAGGCACCCATCACCGCCCCCATCGAAGTGCCCACGATCTGAGCAGGGGCGAGCCCGGCCTCGGTCAGCGCGCGCAAGGCGCCCACATGCGCCGCGGCTTTGGCGCCGCCGCCGCTCAGGAGGACGACGACCCGCGTGCTCACGCCCGCTTCGCCTCCCGGTGACGACGGGCGCGCTCGAAGCGGGCATGCTCTTCCGGCGTTTCGGGGACCAGCCGAGGGACGCGCTTGGGCTTTCCGGTGCCGTCGATCGCGACGAAGACCACGTGCGCGGTATGGGTGTGCCGCTTCTCGCCGCTGCTCGGGTTCTCCGCGAAGACCTCGACGGTGATGTCCATCGAGGTGTTGCCGACGAAGTCGACGGTGCCGACGCAGGTGACCAGCGCGCCCACCGGGATGCGCTCGCGAAAGTCCACTCGGTCGATGCTGGCCGTCACGGCGGGACCACCCGCGTGCCGGATTGCCGCGACCGCCGCGGCTTGATCGACCAGCGCCATCAGATTCCCGCCGAACAGGTCGCCGAGCACGTTTTGCATGTGGGGCATGACGATGGTCGAGATCTCGCCACGGGAATAGGACATGGGGCGGGATTCCGGGGTCATGCGGATCTCCGGCGTAGGGAATTTTTGCTCAGTAGTCGACCGGGCGGAGATAGAACTCGCCGATCGCCGTTTGGCTCAGTACCGCCACGGTGGGCAGGCGGCGCTTCCAGTGGGTGGATTCGAGGCGCTTACGGACCAGCTCGACCTCGTCGGCGGTGTAGCCGAAGGCGACAACCTCGGCGGGACGGTAGCCGAGCAACAACCAATGCAGGATGCCGTCGGCCTTGTGATAGGAGATGCCGAAGTCGCCTTCGTCGGTTTGGCCATGGATCAGGTCGGCGCTCGCGGGCTTGGCGATGATCACTTCCGGCACCCCGACGTGCCGCGCGAGCGCCCAGACCTGCGTCTTCAGCAGATCGCCGATCGGGTTGACGGGAGGCGAGTCGTCCGCGTGCCAGGTGAAGTAGCCGAGCAGTCGCTCGGTCTTGTTGCCGGTGCCAAGCGGAAGGGCGTGGTGCACGGCGGAGAGATCGAACAGCGTGATCATTCGCGCACGGGCCATGATGTTGCCCTTCCGGGCAGGATCACACTGTCCGCCCAGGGCCGTGACGAGGCCATCCACGGCCCCGCTGATGTCGACCGTCGTGCTGGGGATGCCCAGTCCGTCGATCACCAGCTGCGCGTGCGCCAGGCTGTCGGGGCTCGACGTCCGGTAGGGCATGCGTACGCCGAGCACGTTCTCCTTGCCGAGTGCTTCCACCGCAAGGTGGGCCACGAGCGAGCTGTCGACACCGCCCGACAGCCCGATGACCACGTTCTTGAAGCCTCGACGGCGGACCACTTCGTCCCGGATGAAATCGACCAACCAGCGGCGGGTGAGCGGCGCATCGATCTCGAGCGGGGCTTTGGCCTCGCCCGGAGGGATGGCGGACCGCATGGTCGCGGAGGGGGCCTCTTCGGGCCGAGCCGGTGGCCTCTCAGCGGCGACGCCGGAGCCGGCCTGATCGACGCCCTCCCGTTGTGGCATCAGGCCGCCGATGAGATGCGGGAGCCGCATCTCCAGGTCCGACAGCAGGGGAAAATCGGCGCGCGCCCGGGTGATCTCCTCGAAGTCGACCGCGGCGGGAATCAGGGCTTCGTCGAACAGCGGTCCCTGGGCGATGAGGCCTCCTCGCGGTCCGGCCACCAATGACCCACCGGCGAACGCCTTGCCACCCTCGAAGCCCACCAACTGCGACAGCGCGACGTAGACGCCGTGCTCACCGGCGATGTCCTGGACGATGTGCTCCCACCTGCGCACGCTCGCCGGCCGGCTCGCGCCCTCACCCGGATGGATGCCGCGGGCGGGACTGGCGCTGGGAATGATCACGAGCTGCGCCCCGTCCAGGGCCGCGAGCATGGGAGTGATTGAATGCCACGCGTCCTCGCAGATCAGGATCGCCGCCCGGCCGAACGCGGTGTCGAACGCCTCGATGCTCCGGCCCGCCTCGACGAACCGTTCTTCATCGAACACGCCGTAGGTGGGGAGGAACACCTTCCGGTGCACATGGCGGATCCCCGCGTCGGTGCCGCCCAGTGAGGCGTAAAGCGCCGAGTTGTAGAGCCGGTTCTGGTGCACCTCGTAAAAGCCGATTGCCACATCGAAGGGGGGTGCTCCTGCCTCCGCGTGCTGCTTGCTCAAGTCCTCGAACAGCTGCTCCGACGGCAGGGCCAGATCGCGGACTCCGCCCTCCAGGAAATAGCCGGTCAGCGCACTCTCGGGCGCGATGACCAGACCTGGAGGCACCGGCCAAGCCGCGGCCTCCCGGAACATCCTCCCGAGGCGGCAGAGGTTCTCCTGGTAGGCCCCTTTGCGGGGGCGAAGCTGCGCAACGGCTAACTGGAGCATGGTGCAATAAATCTAGTGCGGTTTTCTTTCGGCATGCTCTGGTACGTGGCGATAGGCAGTGCGGTTGGGGGCGTGAGCCGATACCTGCTTGGCGGCCTCATCCAGCGGGCGCTGGCCGGTTCCTTCCCCGGGTACCCTCGTCATCAACGTTACCGGCTCGGCGCTGCTGGGCTTTCTCCTTCGATACGCGCTCGACGTTCCCGCGATGACGCCGGAGATTCGCGCGCTCCTCGGCGTCGGATTCTGCGGCGGGTACACCACGTTCTCCACTTTCAGCTACGAGGCGCTGACGCTGCTCGAAGACGGGGACTGGGAACGGGCGGGGCTGTACATCGCGCTCAGCGTCGCTGGCTCACTGCTGGCGACATTCATCGGGTTCGTGGCGGCGCGCGAGCTGATCGCGCTCAGGACCAGACTCTAGTCAATGGCATGCACGGACTGACCGGCGAGCGCACCCTAATGCGCATCCACATCGGCGAGCGGGACAAGTACCGCGGGCGCCCGCTCTACGAGGCCATCGTGCAGTTGCTCCGGCAGCAGCACTTCGCCGGCGCCACCGTGTTGCGCGGCATCGCCGGTTTCGGGGCCACGGCACGGCTGCACACTGAGAAGGTGCTGCGCTTGTCGCTCGATCTGCCGCTCATCGTGGAGTGCGTCGATACGGAAGAGAAGATCCAGGCGATACTCCCCCGGCTCGATGAGATGATCGGTGGCGGCCTGATCACGCTGGAGCGGGCGAAGGTCATCATGTATCGGGCCCACAGCGATAGCGCGCAGTGACCCGATGAACCCACCGTCGACCACGATTTTCGACGCGCTGTCGGGCATCTTGAATGCCGCTCAGCCGCTGCCCAACCTGGTCACCGGCGGACAGCCCACCGAAGCTCAGCTCGAGGCGTTTCGCGCCGCGGGTGGGCAGGTCGTCCTGGACATCAGGGCGCCACGGGAGCCGAGGCCCCTCGACGAGACGGCGGTGACGCGGCGGCTCGGACTGGAATACCAGGTTATTCCGGTGGTCGCCGGGGCAACGAGCGAAGCCACGCTGGAGCAGATTCTCGCGGCGCTCAGGAACGCGCAGGAGCGCCCCACATTGTTTCACTGCGCCAGCGGCAACCGGGTCGGCGCCGCCTTGATCCCCTACTTCGTGCTCGACCGGGGGATGGACGAGGAAG
>DATHMJ010000362.1:0-6035 GCA_035487215.1 Gemmatimonadales bacterium | reverse complement strand
CCATCTGCTCGGGCGTGAGCATGCCGGGCATCAGCATCATGTGGTCGCCCATGTGCTGATGACCCGCCGCGTCCGCGTCGGGGACGGTCTGGCCCCGGTCCTTGAGCCAGTTCTGCATCAGCCGGATCTCGTCCTTCTGGGAGATCTCGATACGCTGCGCCAGGAGGTGGATGGACTGGTTGGTGGTCCGGCTCGGGACCAGGGCCGCCATTTCCAGCGCCTGGGCGTGGTGACCGATCATCCCCTGCATGAACTCGACGTCCGCCGGCGCGTAGCGGGGCGCTTGGGCGAATGCCGTCGCAGGCGCCACCGTAAGCAGGGCGGATAGCGCGGCGAGCAGGGCGGGAGATGTGGGGTGACTCACGTGTGGACTCACTGCCGGCCTACGGACCGACGGGGCTGAAGGTTTCGAAAGCGGCACTAGTGTAACTGCTCCACGATGAACGCGCGAGCGACCCGAAACCCGATCGCTCCGGCCCGCCACTCTGGCTCCCACCCCCGGGGGCCGGTACAATACCGCGATGCGAATTTCCCTCCGGCTCCCGCTCTTCGCCACGAGTGTCATGCTGGCCGCCACACCTGTGGTGGCGCAGCAGACGACGTTCACCCACGCCGACACGCTGCGCGGCAGCATCACGCCCGAGCGGGCGTGGTGGGACGTGGTGTTCTACGACCTCCACGTCACCTTCGATCCGGCCGACAGCACCGTGCACGGATGGAACGGCATCAGCTATCGCGTGGTCGGCCCGGCGCGCGCCATGCAGGTCGACCTGCAAGTGCCGCTCGAGATCGACAGCGTCGTCCAGGACGGCAAACGGTTGATCTATCGGCGCGACGGCAATGCGTTCTTCATCACCCTCGCGACCGCGCAGCGAAAGGGCTCGATTCGGACCCTGACCGTGTACTACCATGGCCGGCCCCGCGCGGCGGAGAAGCCGCCGTGGGACGGCGGCGTCACTTGGGGGCGCGATCCGGAGGGGCATCTCTGGATCGCCACGACCTGCCAGGGTCTCGGCGCCAGCGTCTGGTGGCCGACCAAAGACACGCAAGCCGACGAGCCCGACAGCCAGCGGATCGCGCTGACCGTCCCCGATTCCTTGCGGGCCATCGCCAATGGGCGGCTGCGCGCCATCGAGCCGGCCGGGAAGGGCTGGACGACCTACGAGTGGTTCGTGACCTCACCCATCAACGACTACGACGTTGCCGCGTCCATCGGCCGCTACGCCGAGCTGACCGATGCCTACGAGGGCGAGGGTGGTCATCTTACGCTCGATTTCTGGCCGCTGGCCGTCCACGCCGATACCGCGCGCGCGCAATGGCAGCAAGCGAAGCCCATGCTCAAATGCTTCGAGCACTGGTTCGGCCCGTATCCCTGGTACCGCGACGGCTACAAGCTCGTCGAAGCGCCGCACCTCGGCATGGAGCATCAGAGCGCCGTCGCCTACGGCAACGGCTTCACCAACGGTTACCGGGGCACGGATCTCTCCGGCACCGGGTGGGGCCTCACCTGGGACTTCATCGTCATCCACGAAAGCGCGCACGAATGGTTCGGCAACAGCATCACCTCCGCCGACCAGGCGGATATGTGGGTGCACGAAAGCTTCGCCAACTACGCGGAGGCGCTGTATACCGAGTGTCTGTATGGTGAGCGGGCGGGAGCCGAGTACGTGCGCGGCGTCCGGAGCCGCGTCCGCAACGACGCGCCTATCGTCCCGGCCTTCGGCGTGAACGCCGAGGGCTCCGGCGACATGTACTACAAGGGTGGGAACATGCTGCACACGATCCGGCACGTCATCGCCAACGACGTGACGTGGCGCGCGATTCTTCGAGGGCTGAACATAGAGTTCAGACACCGGATCGTGACCGGGAAGCAAGTGCAGGACTACATCAGCGCGCACGCCGGAATGGACCTCGGCAAAATCTTCGCCCAGTATCTCACGACCACTCGCATCCCGGTGTTCGAGTACCGGCTCAATGGGACGAGCCTGAGCTATCACTGGGCCGACGTGGTGTCCGGGTTCGACATGCCCATGCGCGTCGGCTCGCGCGACGGCCCATGGGTCGCGCTTTCCCCCACGGAGGCATGGCAGACGGTGACGCTGCCGTTGGCAGCGCCGGAGGATTTCCGCGTGGACGAGGATTTCTACGTCGTACTGCGGCGGGCGGAGCCCGAGTAGCAGCCGGCCTGATCCTGGAACGTCAGGACGGCGCAGTGCTCATCGAGCATGACGCTGAATGGGAAGTGGAGGTCGCGGAAACGGAAGGCAGCCTCGTTGGGCGTCACCCGCGTCACCTCGGCTTGCGCCGCGAGGATGGTGTGGCTTACCAGGCTCAGCACGATCTCGCGATGGGCGCCGGCCTGATAGCCGTGGCGTGACGCGCCGAGCGCGATCCGCGCGCCTTCCTGCGACAAGTCTATCAGATCGAAGCGGGCCTGTCCGTCCACCAGCGTTGCCCGAAGCTCACCGGGATACGCCAGCCGCAACATTCCGCGCCGGTTCCGACTGGGCACTCGAACAATCATATCAATCCCTCCGTGCAATCAACCTCGCCGGCGTTCGCCACACTGACAGCACGAGCGCGTAACGGTCACGATGCGTCCGCCGCGCGCAGGACGACCTGATCCAATCGCAGCGCCTCCGCCACCGACCACGCCTGAAACGGACAGCCACGTGGCGTGTGCGGGGGCTCCCCGTCCGCGATCTCCGAAATGTGCCCGAGTCCGCCTTCCTCCAGATGTGCGAGCAGCGGGTCGAGGAAGCAGCGACGTGCGCGGCGCCGAGTCTCCGGCGTGTCACGGTGGACACGGAGCCACGCCTCGACGAAGGGGCCGATCAGCCAGGGCCACACCGTGCCCTGGTGATAGGCTCCGTCGCGCTCGCGCACGCCGCCTTCGTAGCGGCCGATATACCGGGGGTCGTCCGGGGCGAGCGACCGCAGGCCGAGCGGGGTCCAGAGATTGGACTGCACGACGTCTACTACGCGCTTGGCTTGCGCGCCGCTGAGGAGTGGGAACGGCAGACCGCCCACGGCGAAGATCTGGTTGGGGCGCAGGGAGGCGTCGGCGGTACCCGGCAGATGATCGGCATCGACGACGTCATTGAGCCAACCAACCTCCGCGTTCCAGAACCGCGTCGCGAACACCCGTGCCCCGCGGTCTGCCGCCTCGTTCCAGGCGGCCTTCCAACCGGCCGCGATGCGGAGCGCATTCAGCCATAGCGCCTGGATCTCGACCGGCTTTCCGATGCGGGGCGTGACGACCCAGTCGCCCACCTTGGCGTCCATCCAGGTGAGCTGGACACCGGGCTGCCCCGCGGCGAGCAGGCCGTCGGCGTCGAGCCGGATACCGTAGCGCGTCCCCCGCGCGTAGCCCGCCACGATGTCCAGGCACGCGGTCTTGAGCCGCTCGCGGTCCGTTTTGGTCGGAGCGCGCTTGCCGGAGCGAGGAGCGAGATTCAAGTACTCGTGCACGGCGACGACGTACCAGAGCGCGGCATCCACGGTGTTGTACTCCGGCGCGTCCCCATGGTCCACGAATCGGTTGGGCAGCATCCCCTCGGATACCTGCTCGGCCCATTCGAGCAGGATGGCGCGGGCGTCGCCGAAGCGCCGGGTCGCGAGGCAGAGTCCGCGCAGGGAGATCAGGGTGTCGCGGCCCCACTCGCCGAACCAGGGATACCCGGCGATGATGGTCTTGCCGGTGCCTCGCTGAACGACGTAGGCCGCGCCGGCGCGGTGCAGCGCGGAAGGCTGCTTGCTCCGGCGCCGGCGCTCGGTCGTGGCCAGCCGCCGGTACACCTGCTGGGCCGTCTCGCCCGCCTGCGCCACGGCCGCCGGCTCGGTCGTGAACAGGAGCACCGCGTCGCCGGCGGCGAGGTCCCAGGAGAACACCCCGGGTGACGCCAGGTCCTCCACGAAGTCGAGACCGCGGGCCCGCTCCTCGGCATACAGAAAGCCCCGGTACCAGGCGGGATCGGCGGAATAGGCGCCGTTACCGAGCGTGGTTATCGCGGGAACGCCGGGGTAGGGGGTCCAGCGAACTGACTCGCCGCGCACCGCGCCGCGGAAGTCGAACGCCGGATTCTCGTGGTGCAGCGCGTGGAAGTCGCGGCCGGACAGGAATGGCCGAACGCGCAATCGCGTTCCGGGCGCCCGGCCAAGCACCCGCCAGCGCAATGCTACGGCAGCCAGCCCCTCGGGAACGAACAGCTCCTGACGCACCCGCGCGCCGCCGGCCAAGCGCCACGTCCACGTCGGCCAGGGATCGCGGTCGAATGTCTCCAGCTCAGCGCCGGAGGCGGGGGCGACGACGTCGGGCGTGTAGCGCTGGCGCGAAAGGAAAATCGGCTCGCTCGCCGCTTCGGTGTCGATCCATGCGTCCAGGCCGTTCACCAACGCCATCCGTCCGCCCGGCGGCCGCGTCGCCGTGAGCAGGAGCGCCTGGTAGCGGCGCGTTCGCGGACCCGCCACCGTGCCCGATGCAAAGCCACCGAGGCCATCCGGCTCGAGCCACTCGCGCTCCGGGGCGATCATGGGCACCTCTTCCGGCTGGGTCGGGATGGCAGAATATAGGAAGGGAACGTTGTGGGGGCGTTGGTCCCCCCGGTCAAGCGACCGTTCGAATCGTGCGCTTCAGCGAGGCCGGTGCGGGCCGAAGAAGTTGGTGCGTCTCCGATTAACGAGCGGCACGAGCGACGGTCTCACGGATCGTCAGTGCGCTCGAATCGGAAGAGGCTCTCATGATTGCGACATTGCTCTTGCTCTCGGCCCTGCAAGCCGCCGCGGCCCCACCTCAACCCTCGACCCCGTCCCAGCGATCCGCGTCCGACCGGGATCCGACCATTAAGCTCTGGTTGAGTGATGATGGACGCTACCGCCCGGGTGACCGCGCCAAAGTGCAGGTCCAAACCCGGGAGGACGGCTACCTCGTCGTCGTGCAGGTGGACGCGCAGAAGCGGGTGCGGGTCCTGTTTCCCCTCAACCCGGGCGACGACAACTTCGTGCGTGGCGGCAAGAAATACGAGATCGTCGGACGGGGCGGGCGGGGAGCCTTCACCGTGGACGCTCGGTCGGGACAAGGCACCGTCTACGCCGCGGTATCCACTCAGCGGTTCGACTTCGAACACTACGCCAACGGCAATCAGTGGGACTTCCGCGCCCTCGACGGGGTGCAGGTATCGAACGATGCGGAAGCCGACCTGAACGAGTTTGTGCGCGGGATCTCCAAGGGCGACTTCGACTACGATCTGCTTGCGTACGGGATCTCCCGCCGGTCGGCCTACGCGTACGGGCCCGCCTACTATGGATACGGATACCCGTACGCCTACCCCTACGCCTATTACCCGGCGTTCGCGGGCGGCTTCTTCGTCAATCTGCGATTTGGGGGGCCGCGCCGAGTGTTCGTGCGGGGATTTCGACCGTTCCGATTCCGCTAGCTTCCGGTGGTGCCTGAGCCGCCCGGCGCGGCGGTCAAGGAGGGGCGGTCCGCGTTGGGCGGGCTGCCCCCATCTTTTTGACTCATCAGTTCCACAACTGCCTGATAGAGCTTCGTCCGGAACCGGTGGCGGTCCTGGGCCTGGGTGATGTACCGCACGAGGACGTGCGTGCCGGTCGGGCTCGGACGCACATCGATCGCGGGCTCCGCGGAGAAGCCGGTCACCGTGCGCGCGGACGTGGCCCGACCCCATTCCTGCTCCGCCATCCGCGCATTCTCCGCGGTCTCGTCGGTCACCATCTTTCGGATGGCCTGAATGATGGCCGGCGCGTTCGCGGGCGGCAGGTCGAACTCGACCGAGTCCCAGAGCCACTGCCCGGAAGTAGAGAAGTTGAAGTAATGTCCCTCGATGGCGAACGCGTTGCTGAACGTGACCTGGCGCCCGGTGGGGTGACCGGCGTCGGTCCAGTTGCCCGTCTCGAGCAATACGGTGTGAAACGGCGTTATCTCGATCACGACGCCGCTCACGCCATTGATCTCCACCCAGTCTCCCACCCGGATCCCGTTGCGGCCCATCAGGGCGAACCACCCGAAGAATCCG
>DATHMJ010000361.1:0-8873 GCA_035487215.1 Gemmatimonadales bacterium | reverse complement strand
TTCATCCGCCTGCCGCATCCCGTTCACCTGCTCCTCGGCGGTCGTCGCCATCCGCACCATCGCGGTCGAGATCTCTCCGCTGGACGAGGCGAGCTGCTCGCTCATGGCCGAGAAGTCGCTGGCGCTGCCGCTGATCTGGGTGGCTTCGTGGACGACGGCCTGGACGACTTGCCGGAGGCGCGCCCCCATGTCGCTCATGGCGCGGCCCAGGCGGTCGAGCTCGGTCGGCATGGACCCGAGCCTCACCGGCCGAAGGTCGCCCGAGCCAAAACGGTCAGCGGCGCCGACAAGGCGGCGAAGCGGCAGGTTGATCCAGCGATCGGTCACCCAGGCGATGACCGCGGCGGCTGCGAGCGACAGGAAAAAGACCAGCCACAGCAGCGCACGCCGCTGGTCGGCCTCGGTCTTGAGCTGTTTGGCGCGAACCATCGACCGATTGCTCTGTGCCGCGGTCAGGGCAAGCACATCGCCGATCAACGTATCCGCGGCGGGCCGGGTGACCCGCGCGAAGCGGCGCGCGTCGTCCAGGCGAGCGAGGTCCGCGAGCGCGTGAGCTTGCGCGTAGGCCACCTCGAGCCGCGCCTGAGTCGCGCCGATCCGGTTGATGATGTAGCGGTCCGACGTCGTGAGCGACGTCAGCGCGCGGTAGCGGCGCTGAAACGCGTAGGCGGAATCGCCGGCGCTGAGAAAGCCGGCCTTCACGGCGACGGTCGGCTGGTCGAGATACTCCTCGGCCGACCGGATCTCCGAGGAGACCGAGCCCACGAGACCATTGCCCAGCATCGTGGTTTGGAGGAGCAGCGTCACTTCCTCTTCGACCGAGCGGTCCAGCGATCGGATCGTGCCCACCGAGAGCGCGAACAAGGCGAACACCAGTGCGATGAGCACGGCCATGCCCGCCCACACCCGTCCCCGAAGGCTCGCCAGCACGCTCAGCCGCCTTCGGCGAGGCGGATCTCGCCGCCGTGGACGACGCCGATATGGACCTCACTCCCGGGCACGTCGCCCAGCGAGTCGAAAACGATGGAGCCGGTGACGCCTTCGAACGCGGGCGCGGTCGCGCCAATCGCGGCGACGCCGCGCCGCACCGCGACCCGGCGGGTTCCCGAGCGCGCGATCACCTCACGCAGCAGATAGATCGCATCGTAAGTCGCGGCGGCGGGCTGGTTCGGAAATCCGGCTGCCGGGTACTTGTTCCGGTAGGCCTCCACGAACTTGCGGTTGGCTGGGCGCTCGATGGAGGGCAGGTACGCTTGGGAGACATACACCCCCTCGGCCATGGCGCCGGCTTCCTCGATGCCTTCGAGACCGTCGGCACCCAGCACGGGAACGGTCAACCGGCGGCTGCGCGCCTCCCGAATGATCTCCTCCGCCTCGCCCCGATTGCCGGCGACCAGAATGAACTGCACTCGGCCGGGCTTGCCCAACCGGTCGAGATACAGCGAGACGTCCGGCTTGTCGCCGAGGTAGGGATCGATGGCGAGCAGCTCGCCGTGCAATCGGGTGAACTCGGCCACAAACGTCTGACGGACGCCTCGTCCATAGTCGTCGTTGAGATACAGCACGGCCCCGCGCTCGAAGCCGAGGCGATTGCGCACCCAGCGCGCCAATGCAGCGCCGTGCGCCAGATCGCTGGGGCAAACGCGGAACGTGTACGGACCCGCGCCGCTCACATCGGGGGACGAGGACGCGGGCGAGATGGCGACGACCGGGTCGTCGCCGCCGTTATAGACCGGTGCCGCCGCGAGCGTTTGTCCCGAGAACAGGTGCCCCACGACCGCCGCCACGCCGGCGTTGTAGAGATCGGTCGCGACGAACACGGCCGAGTCCGAGTTGGCGAAGTCGTTCCGCTCGATCAGCTGGAGGGGACGTCCACCGACGCCGCCGGACGCATTGATTTGCTCGACGGCGAGCTCGGCCGCCAATTTCATGGGGGCGCCGACCGGATCGGTGAACGGGCCGGCGAGGCCGATGAGCACGGGCTCGCTGCTGGAACGACACGCGGTCGCGGCGAGGAATGGGAGAACCACCACGAAGGCGCGTCGAATCCGGCGCGCACGTCGCAGGAGGAACTGAAGCACAGCGTGAGGGTGTGGGCGCAAGAGTCGGCGAAGGTTATTCGGGCGATTGGGAGAAGGCAATGGGTTTGAACGACTGGACCGATGCGCCCGCGGCGGCGACGTTCGACCTGCACGGCCAGCGCACGCTCGAGGCGATCGCGAACGCCGAACGGTTTCTCCGGGCACAGGCGCGGGCCCGCCCGGGCGCGGTCGTGCGGCTCATCACCGGGCGGGGCCGCTCGGGCGGTGGCGCTCCGATTCGCACGCGCACCCGGACGCTCCTGCGCCGGCTCAGCACCGACGAGGCGATCGTCCGGGAGTTTGTTTTGGAGGCGGGAGAAGGGAGCTTTCTGGTCCGGCTACGATCGTGAGGCGCTCCGGCGGGCGCGCTCGCGCCCCCAGGCGTCGAGCACCGCGCCGTCAACCAGCGCAACCGACGCGACCTTGCTGGCGTGCTCGATCCGCCAGGTGAGTCGAATCATCCGGTTATGTCGGATCCACTGCATCGCCCACTGCGATCCCCGCACCTTGGCGCCCACCCGCCCGTAGCGCGACTCCAGCCCGCTGCGCCACTGATCCAGCTGGTCCGGCGCGACCTCTCCCGACAGCGTCATGACGCTCGCCACGCTATCGACCGCGGAGAGCCAGATCTCGACCGGGCCGCCAAAGTCCGGATCGGTGAGCATCGCGCGACATTCGCTGATGCGCTTGTCTACCCGCGCGCGCACGCACTTGAGGCTGGTGCCGTCGAGCCGCTCGACTTGGGCCGCGATCTCCGACAAGTGCGCACCCGCCCGGAACCCGTGGAACTCCAGCGGCACCGGCTCGCGGGATGCGGACTGCGCGGCGACGATCCCGCCCGGTCCGGCGAGGAGGCAGAGTGCAGCGCCCAGTGCGATTCGAAGCGAACCCGACATGACCGACCTCGGCTCGATACTGTTGACGGCGATGAGGGTGATGGACCTGCAAGGCAAGGACCGCAAGAACCAAGCCCTGTCCCCGGCACGGAGGAGAGGACCGCGGTCCTGCGGCCCGGGTGCGGAGTAGCGCCGAAGGCGCGCTGCCGCCGCTAGACCTTCCGCACGTTGGCGGCTTGGAGACCCTTCGGGCCTTCCACGACTTCGAACTCCACGTTGTCGCCTTCAGAAAGCGACCGGAAGCCCTCCGCGACGATCGCTGTGTGGTGAACGAACACGTCCTTGCCACCCTCCTGCGCGATGAAGCCGAACCCCTTCGCGTCGTTGAACCACTTGACCGTGCCCTTCGGCATTGCCACAACCTCATGAAGATGGAGCCCGATGGCTCCGGGGAACCCCAAGCCCTCGTGGCCGGGGCGTGAATAAAAAAAGCCGACCGACGTAATCCGCGGGCGGCTGCGTGTGGCCGAGTGCTAAGCGGGCTGGACCGGGTGAAGCATGGAGATAAGGTCCGGCCCGGCGGGAACCTTGTCAAGACGGCCGGGCGGCGAACGCGGCGGGGCGGCTAACGCAGTACCACGCCGGCCTTCCGGAGCTCGTGGCCCAGGAGCCACCGTTTGGCGTCCAGGCCCCCACTGTAGCCCACCAGGCTGCCGTCCTTGCCGACCACCCGATGACAGGGAATGAGCAGCGCCAAGTGGTTAGCGGCGATCAGCCAGCCGATTTGGCGGGGGTGGAGGTTGGTTGCCCGGGCGACATCGTCGTACGACCGGGTCTCGCCGAACCGGATTTTCCGGAGGGTCTTGTAGACCGCCACCTGCGCCGGCGACAGATCAAACCACTGGCGGAGGTACCGCGGAAAGGGAAACGGCTCGGGCGTACCCGCGAAGTAGCGGTCCAGCCATTCCGTCGCCCGGGCACACACGCCCTGCATGATATGCAGCTCTGGCACGGCGGCCCGCAGGCGGACCGTCCAACGGATCCGATCCGCCCGGTGGGGAAACTCCACCGCGAGCGGGCCCTCCGCGCACTCGATCACAGTCAGTGCGCCGATCGGTGACGCGTAGGACGTCCACTCCACGCGCAATACAGGCTCCTGGCGGGGATACTGAGAAACGTAGCGCCCGCTTAGCTTCCACGCATGTCCGCTCCTCAGACGCTGGTGGTGCGCACGTTCTCCGATCGGGCGGAAGGGCTCTCGCACTTCGTGCTCCGCGCCGGCGAGGCGCCCCGATTGCTGGCGTTCGACGATGCCCTTGGCTGCCCGATCGAGACGGCACTCGCCGCGCTCGAGTGGACCGGAGCCGTGGGCATTCTCATGGATGACGACCTTCTGCATGCGGCGCGGCTCACGAGCGAAACCGCGGCCGCCGTCATCGAGCGGAAGACGCAGGGCGAGCGCCGATTCGTCTACCTCGGCCCGCGACTCGATGCACCTCCCATGGACGTGTTCGAGGGCGCCGTGCTCTTCGACGAGCCCGGCGTCAAAGCGGTTGAGTTCACGCAGCGCGCGCACGGACTGGCGCACTTTCTCCGGGCCACGTCCGGTGCCGGCGCCCTGCTCGCCCTGCTGGGTCGCCGCGCGCCGGAGATTCGACATCTGCGCCGTTGGCTCGGACCGGTCATGAAGGAGCTGGACCTTCCGCGGCCGCTCATGGCAGGCTGGTTTGCCGCGACGGCGGCGGGCTGCCTGTTCGGTCCAACGGAGGGGGAGCCGAACTATCGGTATATCGAGGCGGGTCTCGAGTCCTGACCGCGTGGACGCACTGTAGACAACTGGAAATGCACATCTCCACATGCTGTGGACGGGAACGGTAGGTCTCGGCGCTGTCGCGGGTTATTGTCCACAGACCGCCCACCACGTAGCGATGTAACCCGAATAAATACGGGCACTTGCGAGATCACAGACCGCGCGCGATGTTCTGCCTGCGATTTTTCGGCGCAGGCTGGAACTCCCCGTTTTGGTCGGCGTTGAGAGATCGGGACGAGTCGGGTTGTTGGGGAGGAATCGATACCGCGTTATCGGTCTCCGTTGATCCCGGCAACTGATCGGCTCGCTCCGGCAAGGCCAGTCGCGTGCTTTGCCCTCTCCGATTTGGCGCCTCGGAGAGCAGTGCGAAGGGTCGGTCCGCGACCCGATCCGACTCGCAGCGCTCGCACGGACGAACCAGGTGGGACGGCCATCCGGCCTGGGGATCGGGACCGAGGCTCGGTCCAGCCCTCCCGAGTGTAACGCTCGGTGGCGGGTCGAAGAAGAACGGCGGCCAACCGGCCCCGACCTCGGAAAGTCAGTGTGTGGGACGGCCGCCTAGCCACGACTAGGCGGCTGTTCCGCTTTCAGGGACCTCCTGCCGCTTTCAGGGACCTCCTGCCGTCCTCTCAGCTCCCCTTATTACCTAAGGCACAAAGGCGTTGGCCTCGCTTCCCTTGGGGGACTAGCTTGCCCTCTATGAGTGGGGTGTTGCAGGTCCTGGTACTCGAGCGGGACGAGGAGCGGCGGCGGATGCTGGCGGAGGCGCTGCGCGGCGTCGGGCTCAGTGTGTTCGAGGCCGGAGATCCCCGGTCGGCCGCGGAATCGCTCGAGGCCGGCGACTTTGACGCGGCCGTCGTGTCGCTGGCGTGGCCCGAGCTTGACCCCTCTGCGTTCCAGGCTGCGGTCTGTCCATCGGCCCCGGGGTTGCCCGTCTCCCTTGACGCCGCCGAGCGGGCGCACATCGCTCGCACGTTGACGCACACCGGCGGAAACCGGCGGCAAGCCGCGCTGCTCTTGGGTATTTCCCGATCGACGCTGCTTCACAAGATCCGGAAGTACGGGCTCGATCACCTGCGCGGACGCAAGCAACGACGCACCCACGGAGATACCTGATGCGGAGCGGGAGGGCAGTCCTAAGCTTGGCGTTTCTCGCGGTCTCGGTGAGCGGCGCGCGGGCGCAGTCCGCGCATCCCGTACCGGGCGGCACGGCCGCGGAAGGGACGCTCAGCTTCGATGGACGCGCCTCGGCCGGCGACTTCGTCGGGACGACGACGACGGTCACGGGCGAGATCAAAGGCGGGGACGGCCTCGAGGCCGTGCGCGGCTGGGTGGAGGCACCGGTCGCGACGCTCAAGACGGGGAACGACCGGCGCGACCGCGATCTGAACAAGTCCATGGAGAGCGACAAGTACCCCAACATGCGCTTCGATCTGGAGGCGGTGACCGCGAGCGGCGCGGGCGACAGCGTGCCGGTGACGCTCAAGGGGCGACTGACCCTGCATGGAGTGGAGCGCGCGGTGGAGTTGCCCGCGAGCGTGGTGCTGAGCCCGGACCACGCGCGGGTGCGGACGGATTTTCCGCTCAACCTGAAGGATTACAAGATCGGTGGGCTCACCAAGCTGATGGGCATGCTCCGCATGTACGAAGACATCAAAGTGCACGTGGACGTCACCTTCCATTTTGCCCAATAGCACGGGCGCAAGAACTGGCTCGAAGCGCGTGAAGGCCTCCGAGCCCGGCCGGCGAAAGTGCCGTCTGCTTCCGCACGACCTTCGCTGAGTTATCGGGCCAGCCGGACCCGCCCCAACCGTGACACGATCACGTGCCGCCGCGTGGCACCGCGTTGAAGGTCGTAGGTTGCGTTGGCCACACCCCGCGGGATCCCGATGGTGCTGAAGACGAGGGGATAGTCCGGCCCCGACAATGACACGCCCCGCGCCAGCGGGCCCGGCGCACGCCAGACGACCAGTGTGTCGCGCCCGCTCGGGCAGCGCACGACGAGCGATTCGGGAAAGACAAAAAGCAGCGCGGGCTGACCCCGTTGTATGGCAGCAAAGCGAGCGACCCGGTGCGCGGCCATCAACTCGCGCGCGGCCCACTCGGTTTCTACGCCTGCGAGGAGGCTTGCCGCGGACGGGATCGTTGTCGCCGCGAGCGCCGCGACGATCGCCAGCACAATCAGTAGCTCAACCAGCGTCGCCCCTCTGCGCATGCGGAAACGGTAGCCAAAGATTGGTCGCCAACCGGCAGCTTTTTCCTGCACTTTTGCGCAAAAAATTGCATGCCACTTGATCCTGGTAGGCCTCTCGGCGATACTAGCGATACCCCCTGTACACGTAAAAAAACGGAGTACGGTTGAGCGACTTCAGTCCCCAGCGTCTCTTTGGGGCGGCGGCGGAGGGCTCCTGGCATGAGGAGTTCCTCGAGCGCGCCCGCCTTGAGCGCGAGCGCGGCGACGACGCCGCGTCTCGCGGTGCGCTCGCGGGCTACCTCATCGCGCGCCTCATTGAGCGTTCGCTCGATACGGCCGAAAGCGATGAGGAGCGCCAGGCGTACGGCTGGCAGCTCGACAGCGCCCGGCGGTACGTCGGCGAGCTGGACGGGCAGTCCGCGGAAGTGCGCCACTTGGACGGCATCGTGGAGGCGCTGCGATGCTCGGACGGCGGCTCCACCCCCGCGGTGCGCCTGGCGCTGAACGCGTTCGCGTACTTCCTGGAAAACGAGGGCCGGCTGGCCGAGTCCCTGGACGTCCTCGGTCTGGGCGCGCGCACCTACGGAGTCGCGATCCCGGCCACCGATTTCTCCGCCGTGGCCTTGTCCGCCGGACGGCTCAACCGACTGCAGGCGCGCTTCGATGCGGCCACCTCGGCCTACGCCGCGGCGGAGGAGAGCGCGTCGGTCGTGGGTGACCTCAACCGTCAGTTGCTGTCGCGTCTGGGTCGCGCGAACGTCTTCCGCGGCCAAGGCAACCTGCCACTCGCCCGCCAAACCGTCGAGCAGATCATCGGGGAGGCGTCGGGCGCTCCGGATTTGGTCGACGTGTTGAGTCGGGCCTACGCCGACCTGGCGGCGGTCCTGGTGCTTCAGGGCCACCGACTCGAGGCGCTCAAGGCTGCCTACGAATCGTTCCGGCTCACCCACGATCCGGTCACCCGGATGCGCGTGCTGGGCGATCTCGGCGTCCAGCTTGCCGAGCTCGGCTATTGGGACATGGCCCGGGTCGCGTTCGAGATCGTGGTCGTGTCCGACAGCTTTATCGTGAAGACCAACGCGCGGATCGAGCTGATGGACCTGGAATCGGCGGCGGGCAACCGGGTCGCGTTCGAGCGGCATCGGGCCGAGCTGCGCGAGGCCGGGTCGCGGATGCCGCCCAGCATGACGGTCGACTACCGCTACAAGACAGGGTTGGGACTCGCCCGGTTTGGGCAAACGGCACGCGCCCGCGAGGCGTGGGCCGACGGCATGCGGCTGGCCGAGGCCCATCGTCTCAACGAGTGGTACTTCCGGCTCGAACGGTTGTGCGCCAACTTGGATCAGAGCGAAAGTGCCGCGCTGCCCAAGCTCGAACCAGCTACCCCGCCGGCAGCCATTGCGGACATGGCCGCCGGACTTCAGGCCTATGCGGAGGCCGCCTCGGCCTGATGGCCGATGGGCTCCGCGACTGCGGGCTTAGTGCGCGCCGCTAGTCGGGCATCCCGTGGCGGTATTTGAGCCTTGGCTCTCACAGCTGAGGCTGGGCTTTGGGCCGGTCGGGTCGGAGGAACAGGCTGCGGTAACCAGGGCGGCGACGACGACGGCGGAAAACGCAAGCGTGCGAGAACGAGACATGGGGCAGTCCTCTGTGTGGGAGCAATCTCAGGAGGCTGAGCGAAGTTGAGCCGACCGCTCGGCTCGGAATAGGTCCTTTTTGCGACATTGAGGGGCGCTTTTGCGACAAGTCCCCATTTTGGCCGCTGTGCCGGGCGAGCGCTTGTTTCGGCTCCACGCCGCCGAACCCGAGGGCTACGAATGGGTTCCGGCCTCAACTTGGGTGCAGGTCGTCACCCTGATCCGCACTCGCCCGATCGAGATGGCCGTGGTCGATCCGATGCTGGCCGGGGAGCCACGCTCGGTGGAGATCGCCCGGCTCCGGCAGCACTTTCC
>DATHMJ010000360.1:0-3210 GCA_035487215.1 Gemmatimonadales bacterium | reverse complement strand
GATTGCGGAGACGATTCTCGGGGAGCCGCTCGCAGTCGGCGTGGTCAACCGCGAGCGTGAGGCCACGCCGGAAACGCCGAGCTGGAACGTCGTCATCGTGACCACCGGCATCGCCCGGCGGTGGTTCGAGGACGATCTCATTACCCGGCGCGATACGCTCGTGGTGGACGAGATCCACCAGACGTCCGCCGAGCTCGAGCTGTGCCTCGCATTGGGCAAACGGGCCCGGTGCCGGTTCATCTGGCTCAGCGCCACCGTGGATCCGTCGTTCTACGCCCGGTATCTCGACAGCGCGGACGTTCTCGTCACTCAGGCCTTCGATCCCGACCTGCGGGCGAAGGTCCGGATTCTCGCACTCAAGCCCGACGACTTCCTGGACGACCGCTTCATCCGCCACGTGATCAAGCAGAAGCGCGGCGTTGCCGTCTTCGTTCCCACGCGCGCCGAGGTCGAGCAGCTCGCCCGCGGACTCGGCGAGCAGTGGAAGCGCCTCACCACCGCCTTCTATCACGGTGGCGAGCCCATCCGGGTGATTCGGCCGTTTCTCGAGGGGGAGATGCAGCACCCGTGGCTTCTCGCCATGACGGCCGCCGGCCAGTCGGCGCTCAACCTCCGCGGCCTCGATACGGTCGTGATCTACGACGCCCGCTACGGCAACGTCGTGGACCGCGGCCGCAACGTGCTGCATCGGATGTACCTCGGCGCGAACGAGATCCTCCAGATGGCCGGACGCGTCCACGGCCGGGTCGCGGGGGGCGAAGTGTTCATTCTGAGCGATCGCGACCTCGTGTTCGACGAGCTGAAACCGGGCCCACCGGAGTTTCAGCTCGCCGGCGATGCCGAGCGGGTGGCGATCACGTGCGCGGCGCTCGGCGTGGACGCGCGCGACCTGGATCTGCCGGTACCGCTGGATCGGCTCGCCTATCGTCACGCGCTCGAGATGCTCACGCAGCGCGGCCTGGTCGAAGAGGGCAGGCTCACCGGTTATGGCCGCGCCGTCGAGGCCATGCCGGTGGAGCGGCCTTGGGGGGAGCTGTTGGTGCATGCGGACCCCGAGCTCGTGCCGGTGGTCGCGGTGTGCTCCAATGTGGAGTCGCTGCACCGGATGACGCGCGAAGAACGCGATCTTCACGGCGTGCTGGTGAACGGCAGCGACCATCTCACCGCCTACAACCTGTACGCGGAGGCGGTGAACCAGCACGGCTACGTCGGCGAGGTATACGGACTCCCGCGCCATCTGTTCGAAGACGGCTTGGGGGACTGGGCGGAGCGTCGCGGCGTCCTGGTCAAGGCGATCGAGGACGCGGCGCTGGGGACGGCGTCGGTGTATCGCTCGCTCGAGCTGCCCCTGCCGGCGCGAGTTCCCCACGCGTCCCGCGATGTCCGCCAGCGCTGGAGCGAGCTGTTGGCCCGCGTCATGCCTTTTGATCTCGTCATCGACGAGCGGACCGCGGACGGCCAAGAGGCGCGGGTGTCCAAGACGTCGGTCGCGGGAAGTTGGGGCGCCGTAGCCGGGACGCTCCGCTACTTCGCCGACCGCTTCGGGGTGCCGCGAGCGGGGATCGAAGGAACCACTCTTCCGTACGATCTGATTCGTCGCCATGCCGTGTGGGGAACGCCCAGCGTATCGATCGGCGGGCCGCGCCGGCACCAGCGTCTCGCGGTCTCACGGGATCTGTCGTACTTCGGCTTCCACCTGGAAACCGAAACGGAGCTTCTCGAGGGCGACTTTCCACCTGAGCTTCGCGCCGCGGCCGTCGACGCGCTTACCGACGCGATTCTTTCGGGCGAAACCGTCCATCCTGACCAGGGCCGGCTCCGACGGGCGCTGGCCGAGCTCGACGAGGTGTGGCGCCGCTCGGGTGGCACCCAGAGCAATGCCGGCCGGCCCCACGTCAGGGAGCTGCTTCGCGGGCAGCTCGAGCACGCGGGATCGTGGGATTCGTTTCTGGGGACCCGGCTTCGGATCGAGCCGGCCGAGTTGATCGACGACGTCACCCGAGCGACGTTGTGGGCGCTGCCGTCTTCGGCCCGGATCAAGGGCGATGCGGTGGCCCTGGAATACGATCTCGAAGGAGCCGAGCCGGTGGTGCGGCTCCGGCTGCGTGAAGGCCAAGCCCGCCGGCTCGAACCGCACGATCTCCCCGCGCTCGATCGTCCTCTCAGGTTCGAGGTCGCACGTGGTGGACGCCCGCCGCTGCGGGCCGCGACGCTGGCGGCGTTGAAGGCCGAGCTGGGGCGAGTCGAGCGGCGGGAGCCACGGGAACGGCGGCGGGCGCGCCGAGGCGGTCGCTGGCGCGACTGACCGCGCAACCGGCTACAACTGATCCGTCAAGCGGTTGCCCAGCTCGGCCAAGCGCCCGGCGGCGGACCGAAACTCGCTGACCGGGCCAAGCTGCTGCTCCGCCGTCGTTGCAGCCGACTCCGCCCGAGCGAGCTGGGATCGCGCACCATGCGTGCTTCGCGTGACGGCGGCTTCGATGGCCGCGGTCGCGGCGCGCAGGCGGTCCGCCCGCTCGCGAATGCCGCCGGCGGCATCGAGCAGGGCCGCGAGCGGGCGGTGCGTCGCTTCGAACGCGGTCTCGCCAGTTCGTCCACGCGCCGCGGCCTGTCCCATGTCGTCCAGCACGCGGGCGAGCGCCACGACCGCGCGCTCGACCTCGTCCCTGATGCCGGTCACCAGGCGACCGATGTCGCGGGCCGAGTGACCCGTATCTTCCGCCAACTTCCGCACCTCTTCCGCGACCACCGCGAATCCCTGTCCCTCGGCCCCGGCCCGGGCTGCCTCGATGGCCGCGTTGAGTGCAAGCAGGTTGGTCTGGAAGGCGATGCCGTTGATGGCACTCGAGATCCGTTGGATCTCGTCGCCCCGGGCGACCAACGCATCGACCTCGCCACGAACGAGCCCCAGTGTGTGCATGCCGCGCTCGACTTCACCGGCGAGGGCCTGAGAGGTGCGCATCATGGCCTCGCTCTGCGCCTCGACCGCTCGGCCAGCCTCCGCGCTGCGTCCCGCTTCGGCCCGTACGTCCTCGGCCGCGGCCGCGGCGGCACGAGCCGCATCCTGCGCCTCCGCGAGGTCGGCCGCCTGCAGCCGGGCGCCGGCCGCGACGTCGCGTACCCCGGTCGAGGAAGTCCGGGCGGTCGTTTCCAACTGGTGACCGGCATGGAGGAGCCCGGACGCCAATCGGGCCAGCTCCCCCGCCGTCT
>DATHMJ010000359.1:0-2482 GCA_035487215.1 Gemmatimonadales bacterium | reverse complement strand
ATGGTGGCGCGGTGGCCGTCGTCGATCTTCGAAAGCGCTTGGAGCTCGCCGATCCTGTACTCGAGGAAACGCGTCTGATGGTGCTGAATCTCGAGGATCAGCGTGTCGCTGTGGTCGTGGACGAGGTTCTGGAAGTACTGCGGGTGGACAGCACCACGATCACGCCGCCGCCGCCGGTCGTCCGCGGCCTCGCGGCACCCTACATCGCGGGCATCATCGCTCGCGGGAACCGTACGATCGTGCTGCTGCACGTAGGCCGGCTCCTTACGGCGACGGAGCGGCTGGCCCTGGTCGGGGTGGGAGACTGAGCATGGCCGATACCTGGGTAACCACGTTGCGCGGGCAGTACCGCGACATCGAGCAGCGCTTGGAGTCCGCCGGCGGCACCGCCGACCGCGACGCGATCAAGCGCGACATCATCGAGCTCTTCAAGCGCGTGGACGGCTCGCTCGTCGAGCTGACGCAGCTCAAGGAGGACATCCGCACGCTGGTGGACAAATACAAGCAGGTCTCCGCCGCCGCGGACGCGCCACAGGCGCCACAATTCACCGGCGCCCGTCCCGCGGTGCAGGCCGATCACCTCAACGCGTCGACGTACATCGAGAAGGGCTGGAGTTTCATCTCCCTCGGCGACTATGCCGGAGCCATCCAGGCGCTGGAGAACGCGCTCGCCCGGTCGCCGGGCGCCACGCAGGCGCTGTCGCTGCTCGGGTGGGCCCAGATGCTGAGCGAGCAGTACGACGAGGCGCTCGGCACCTTCTCGAAGGTCCTGATGAAAGAGCCGGCCAATGCGCTCGCGCGCATCAACGTCGGCTACATCTGTCTCAAGAAACGCATCTTCGGCGAGGCGATCGAGCACCTGTCCAAGGCCATTCGGCTGGACAACGACCGCAAGGCCACGCTCTACGCCCACTACTATCTGGGCCTCGTGTATCTGGAGCGCGAGATGTACGAGGACGCGCAGACCTTCTTCCAGAAGACGCTGGTCCTGGGTCCCAGCCTGGTCGAGGCCTGGTTCGAGCTGGGGCGGGTGCGTTGGTTCGGGGGTGATAAGGAGGGCGCGAAGCAGGCGTGGACCGATGGCATCAAGGCGAACAAGTTCAATCCCTGGGCCAAGCGTTGCCGGGAGATGCTCGACCTGGCGGCCAGCGGTGGTGAGATTCCCCGTAACCTCGTGGAGGGGTAGGGCGGCACGCTTCTCGTCTCTCTCCTTTTTTCTCTCAGCCTAATCCTGGGTCAGCAGCCGGAGCCCGGGCCGCGCGCGGTTCGCGTCGGGCCGGTGACGGTCGTTGCGTGGTCGGCGCAGGCCGACCTCGCGCTGGCGCTGGCCCGCGACGCGGCGCGTGGGGCTGAGTGGCCCGGATTGGGGTGGCTCCCACCGGACAGCCTGACGCTCATCGTCGTCCCGGATCAGGCCCGTCTCGACTCGCTCGTACGGGGGCGTGCGCCGGCCTGGGGCGCGGCGCTGGCGCTCCCGTCCGCGCACACGATCCTCCTCCGCGCGGATGCGGGTGATCTTCGCCGCACGCTCCGGCACGAGCTGGCGCACCTGGCGCTCCACGCCCGGGTCGCGGTGCGGGTCCCGCTCTGGTTCGATGAGGGGTACGCGGCGCTGGCCGCGGGGGAGTGGGAGCGGCTCGGCGGATTGGAGCTCAACCTCACGGTCGCCCGCGGAGCCGTTCCCGATCTCGACCAGCTCGACGGCGCCCTGCGGGGAACCGCGGCGGCGGCCGATGCGGCGTACGCGCTCGCCATGTCGGCGGTCCTCGAGCTCATCCGCCGAACGCCGGGCTCCAGCTTGGACCCACTGCTCCGTCGTCTCGTCGCGGGGGAGGATTTCGAAGACGCGGTCCGGGCCACCACCGGCCTGTCCTTGGCCCGATTCGAGGACGATTGGCGCCGCGCTGTCCGGACCCGTTACACCATCGTGACTTGGCTTGCGGCAGGCGGTATCTGGGTCGTCGCGGCCGGCGCCCTGATCGTCCTCGGATGGCGGCGTCGCCGCTCGGACCGGACCCGCCGGGCGGCGCTCGACGTGGGATGGGTCGTTCCCGAGGAGGCCAGCGACCCGGCTCCGCTTGACCGTCCCCCGATGCCGTGATAGCCTCCATGTCTATGCCTAATCCCGGGAGTCGTGACGCGGGCCGGCGAACGCCCCTGGGCCGGCGCAACGTCGTCCTGCTGGGCGCCGCCTTGCTCACCGTAGTCTTGGGGTACGCGGTGCTGCAGGCCGGCAGCCCTACGGTAGCTGCCGCGCTGCTTGTGCTCGGCTACTGCGTTCTCTTTCCCGTCGGCATCGCGCTGTAAACCCTCGGCGCCCACCCGGCACGCTCCCTGCATCGGGACGCCAGGAACCGAGCGGGCGCAGCACGCGAGCGGGCGAATAGCTCAGCTGGTTCAGAGCGCCTGCCTTACACGCAGGAAGTCGGGGGTTCGAATCCCTCTTCGCCCATGGCGATCCGCGCAGGGCGCGCGGAAGAGT
>DATHMJ010000358.1:0-2512 GCA_035487215.1 Gemmatimonadales bacterium | reverse complement strand
CTCGCCCTCCACGTACGGCATGATGTAATAGATGAGGCTGCCGGCCTGGCCCGAATCGTAGAGCGGGACGATGAGCGGGTGGGTCATCGAGCCGGCGATCGCGATCTCGCGCCGGAACCGCTCGGCGCCGAGCGCGTCGGCCAGCTTGCGATGCATGACTTTGATCGCCACGGAGCGATCGCCCTGCGCGTCGCGGGCGAGGTACACGGTCGCCATGCCGCCCCGGGCGAGCTCGCGCTCGATGGCGTAGCGCTCGCCCAAGGCTTCCGCCAGCGAGTCGCTCTCCTCGGTCACGCGACTTGGGTGATAGGCCCGACCCAGCCCACCCCGCGGACGAGCAGGCTCTCCCCTACCCCGGCATCGCCACGGTCGTCCCAGACGAGGTGCAGGACGTCCCGGAGCTGTTGGTTGGCGAACAGTCCCTGGAGCAGACCGGTGAGATCCACTGTGCGCTGCGGTAGCGGATGGTAGGAAAAGACCGCGGCGTGAAAGTGGCCGTGCAGCTCGCCCGAGCCGTCGAGCGGACGGAGATGTGCGGCAACGGGTCCAGTCGGTTTGCGCGCCACGACGCCGGCGATGACCGTGGTCGTCATGGCGTGGATGCGTTCCGGCGCAAACGCCAGCCAGTCGCGGATGGCCGGCACCTCGAACCGGACCGGCGCGGCAGCCTCGGCGGGCGACCGACGAAGCCGGGCGCCGGACAAGCCCGCGGTCTCACCGGCGACGACCAGCCCCGCCATGGTTCCACCGGCGGCATCGAGCCCGATGGCCGCCAGCTCCGAGAGTGGGATGGCCTCGGCGTCGGGCTGCTTGTTGAAGCGGATCAGCTTGGTGAATCCGCCCTGGCAGCTCACGCCGCTCGCCACGACGGCACGCGGCGCGGTCTCCCCGGCGCCGACCAGGTAGTCGGCCATGCGGGCGCCGTCGCTCGGGAAATAGGCGACGCAGCCGGCGACGGCGATCAGCTCGCCCAGACGCTCCCGGCAATCACTGTAATTTCCGCCGATCGCGCCCAACCCCAGCGCGAACGTGTCCTCAGTGAGCGCCACGCTCCGGCAATCGCCCGAGCCGAACGGCGCGCGCGTCAGCTGTTCCGGATCGCCGTGGAGATGACAGGTGAGCGTGCCTTCGGGCGTGCACGCGGACAGCTCGTAGTGGCCGCACGCGGCGAAATCGGTTCGCGAGTGCCAGTAGGATCGGCGGAGACCGCCCGACAGCGCGCCCGGGCGCTCGGGCATGCCCAGATCCGCATCCCAACCCGCGACCGCGAATCCTTCGCGTACAGCGGTGGACAAAGCGGTGAGCCGGACGTCGCCGCGAAGCAGCGCCAGCTCCTGGTGCCAACGGGTCAGCACCTTGGCCGCTTCCGAGCTGACGTAGGTGACGCCGGCGAAGTCGAGGCTCAACGTGCGGACGCCGTCCTGAAGCAGGTCTTGCAGGGTGTCGGAGAGCTGCTCGGCCCATTCCCGGTCCAAGCGTCCCTCCAGCGTCACCCGCGCGGAGCCCCCTTCACGGACGGCGTCGATCTTCATCGCGTCTCAGCGTTCAGCTCGGAACCGCTCAGCCCAGACCCAGCTTCTCCAACAGCGCATTGTACCTGCGGTCGGACCGCAGTGGATCCGCCCACGGCGCCACGCGCAGGAAGAGGAGTCCCGGCTCCCGAATTTGATAGGCGCGCTCCAGTTGTTCGAAGGCTTGATCCTTCGAATCCATGGCGGTGAACAGGATCGCGGCCAGAATCGCGAGCCGGTTGTCGGCGGCGAGCTTCGACTCCAGCTCCCAGAGGATACCACCCGCTTCTTCTCGATTGCCGGCCGCGGCAAAGGCATAGGCGAGGACCAGCTTCTTCATGGTGCGCAGGCCGGGCCGATCGACTTCCTTCCGGAGGTCGGCGATGGCCTCTTGGTGCGCGCCCTTGGCGATCAGCGCCCACCACAGCACCAGCCGCGCGCCCAGGAAGTCGGGGTCCATTCCCAGCGCCTTGCGCAGCTCTTCGATGGCCCGATCGTAATTGCGGCTGAAGTATACCACCCAGCCCACGGCGCGGTTCACCGGGACCGAGAGCGGATCGAGCTGCTGGGCCCGCTTGATTTCCGCGAGGGCTTCCTCGTGACGCCCGAGCGCCGCCAGATACTCGGCATACCACTCATGCGCCATCACGTAGCTCGACTTCAGCTCGAGGGCCCGCTTGAACCCGCGCTCCGCCCCGGTCCAGTCTAGGTCGCCGAGCCACCGGGCGTAGGCCAGCGAAGTGTGGGCCTCCGCCAGGGTGTCGTCCATCTCCAGCGCCTTGAGCGCCATCGCTTTGGCTTGCGCGAGATACTCGACGGGGGGCTTGGAGCCGAATCCGATGCTGAGCAGCTCGTACGCATCGGCGACGCCGGCGTAGGCCAGCGCGTAGCCCGGATCTTTCGCGATGGCTTCCTGGAAATGGTCGATGGCCTTCTGGACCTCCGGGCCCGACCACTTGTTCACGTGGAAGCGGCCGAGGAGATAGAGGTTGTACGCCTCG
>DATHMJ010000357.1:0-5368 GCA_035487215.1 Gemmatimonadales bacterium | reverse complement strand
GCGACGCACGCCGGAGTAGACTCGGCCCAGCCGGGTGTAGAGCTGACCCTCGAGCTGATCGAGCGTCAGGTTGCCGACGAAGATCTCTCCGACCTGGGGGATGAAGACGAACCCCTCGCGGTTCACTTCCAGCGTCCGGGTGATCTCCACGTCGCCCGTGAGGATCAGGACGAGGACATCGCCGGGACCCAACCGATAGTTCCGGTCCACCGGTCCGACCTGCAGCGCCTGGAACTGGGTGCTGGCGCGGCGGAATACGTCGATCCCGAAGCGCTTGAGCCCGCCCTTGACCGCGGTCGAGTCGGCGAGAGAATCGGCGCGAAGGGAGTCCGCCTTGGGCCCGGGCGCTTTGAGCTGGGCCCGGGCCGCGGTCGCGGAGGAGTCGAGACCGAGCAGCGTATCCGCCCCGGCCGACAGGAGGCCGAGGGCGCTGAAGGCGCCGATCTGGCTGCCCGTGGGCGTCGCGGCCTGGGTGGTGTCCGCACTGGAGAGATATGGGTCTAGCAGGTCTTCGGGATACCCCGCCGCCTTGAGTCGCTCGCGCACCTGATCCGGGGTGAGGCCCGAATCGGCGATGCGCTGGCGGAGCTGGGCCACCAGGTCCGGGCGGGTCGCGAGCAGGGTCTCGATCTCCTGAGCGCTCAGATTCGCGCCCGGCGGCAGCCCGGGAATTTGGGCGACGGCGGGAGCACTGATCAGGAGGAGGGCGAACCCGAGAGACCACCACGTGCGGCGTGGAGTCCAGAGCGACCGGAGGGCTGGCATGAAGGCGGGAAACTTCACCGGCAAGTGACTCCGCGTCAAGGGCTTGCGCTCGTCGTCACCAACCGCCAGAAGGCCAACGTTCGTTCGGCTACCGCCGCATCCGTGTACTCCGCCAACACCCGCCGCCGGGCGTCCGCCCCCAGCGCGCGGCGCCCCTCCACGTCCCGCGCGAACTCCTGCAATGCCTCCGAGAGCTGATCCACCCCTTCCTCGGGGACGACGCGCCCAGCGGCGCCCACGACTTCGGGGAGCGCCCCGGAAGCGGTCACGACCACCGCGAGCCCGTGGGCCATCGCCTCGAGCGCGGTGCGGCCACGCGATTCCACCCAACGCGGCGTGGTCCGCGACGGCAGGGCGACGCAATCGAGCTTCGGCCAGAGGGCGCCGAGCGCCGTTCGCGAAAGCGCTCCATGCCAGGTGACGCGCGCGGCGATTCCCAGCTTCTCGGCCAGTGATTCGAGCTCCTCCTGGGCGGGACCCGTACCGGCCACGTGGAGCGTCCAGCTGTCCGACAGCCTCACCGCCGCCCGAAACAGGAGATCGAGCCCGCGCTCCGGTACCAGCCGACCGATGAACCCGATGGCAAGCCCGGGGCGCACCGGCGGCTCGGCGACGAGCGGGGGGGTGACCCCGGTTTGGGGCAGGATCATGGTTTGCAGACTGCGGCCCTGGCTCAGAAGGGCCAGGGCGAGCCGGTTCCCGCCGATCGCGCCCGCAGCCCGGTTCAAGACCCGGTCGCGCCGGACTCGACCGAGAAATGGAAGGGGGCTGGGCAGGCTATCGGAGGAGAAGATGACGACCTTGAAGTGGAGTCGCCCGGCGGCTCGCAGCACGGCAGCGGCCACCGCGCTCGAGGCCGGCTCCTCGACCTGAACGACGTCGGGGCGGAACTCGGCGAGTGCCCGTTTGAGGGCGGCGGACTCCCAGGCGAGGTCGGGGGCCGCGCCCCGGACGGTGACCGGAAAGATCCGCACCGCCCCGTCGTTTCCGAATTCGGTCGCCTGGGAGGCCACACCGGGGGCGGGCTGCCACGAGGCGGGGGCGACGGCCCCGATCGTGCAGCCAAGGCCGGCGAGCGCTCGCAACTTCCCCCGGGTGGCCGCATCCGCGTACAGGTGGGAGACGACGATCGCTCTCACCGGCGGACGCAGCTCACTGGTTGACAGCCATCAGGAGTCCTGGGCAACTTGGCGGTTCCATAATATGCGCATCCTTCATCTCGCGAAGTACTACTGGCCGCGGTCCGGCGGAATGGAGCGCGTCGTCCAGGGGCTGGCCGAAGGCGCGGCCGCGCTCGGTCACGAGGTGGAAGTCGTCGCGGTGGAGACCCCCCTCGGCCCGACGCGCGATTCCGGACGGCAGCGCTCGGGCGTCACCCGTGCCTTCTCGTTCGGTGCCCTCGGATCGCAGGAAATCGCACCCGGCTACATCGCGGCCGCGTGGAAGCGGGCGGACGTCATTCACGTGCACCACCCCCACCCACTCGCCGACGTCGCCTGTCTGCTGCGCGCACGGCGGACGCCCGTCGTGGTCACCCAGCACGCGGATGCGCGCCGGGGAATCTATCGCCCGTCGGCCCGGCTCGTGTTGCGGCGAGCCCGGGCCGTCGTCGTCCCGAGCCGCGCGCACGTCGCGCTGTCCACCGAGCTGACGGGATTCGAGGGGAAGGTCGAAGTGATCCCCTTCGGGATCGACGAGCGTCGTTGGATGTTCGTTCCACCGCCACCACCAGAGTCGGCTCCCAAAGCGATTTTCATCGGGCGACTGGTGCCGTTCAAGGGCGTGGACATCCTGCTGCGGGCGCTGGAGCGGGTCCCCGATCTGCGGCTCGAGGTCGTCGGCACGGGACCGGAGCTTCCCCGACTGCGCACGCTGGCGCAGGCCTTGGCCGTGAGCGATCGCGTGCGCTGGTGGGGAGAATATCCGGACGACGATCTCCCGCGGCGCATGGCGGACGCCGACTTTCTGGTGCTCCCGTCGGTGACCGTGGAGGAAATGTTCGGCCTGGTGGTGCTCGAAGCGATGGCCGCGGGCCGCCCCGTCATCACGACGGCCGTTCCGAGCGCGGTGCGCGAGGTCAACGTGCCCGGAACGACCGGGCTCGAAGTGCCGCTCCGCGACGTCGGCGCCCTGGCGCAAGCGCTCCGCACCCTGGCCCACGATCCCCAGCTTCGGCGCCGCCTGGGCGAGGCGGGACAGCGCCGCGTGGTCGAGCAGTTCACCCAATCGGCCATGGCCGAGCGCCACGTGGCGCTCTACCAGCGGATCCTCGAGGAAGACACCCGAGGCTAGAACGCCCTATCCGCCGCCCGCCCACCCGGTAAGTTGAGAGAGGCTCCGGGCAATCGGCGGTCGGGCCAGGCGGCGCTTCGGTGACAGCTATTTCCAGAGACGGCATCCTGCGGGCCGGAACCGTGGCGGCCCTGGCCGTCGCGTACTTTGCGGCCGCCCGGCTCGCCTTGTTCCTGCCGATCGATGGGCGGGTTGTGGCGGTGTTGTGGCCCGCCGCCGGCGTCGCGCTCGCGGCGTTGCTGCTCTGGGGCCCGAAGCTGTGGCCGGCGGTCACGATCGGCGCCACGCTGGTGCCACTGGCGTGGGGGCGATCGCTTCCCGTCGCGCTGCTGCTCGGCCTCGCCAACGGTCTCACCGCCTTCCTCGCCGCCGTCGCCTGTCGCCAACTCGGCCGGATCGACATTCGACTGGGCCGCGTGCGCGACGTGCTCGTGCTCGCCGCGATCGGCGGGGTCGCCGCGCCGATGCTCAACGCCACCATCGGTATCCTGGCGGCCCTACCGGGCGGCCACCCCTCGGCGATCTCGCTGCTTCGTGCCTGGGGCGTCTGGTGGGCCGGCGATGCGCTGGGGGTCCTCCTGGTGACCCCGCTCATCCTGAGCTGGGCCGGTGGACCGCGTTTCCTCCGGCGAGACACCCGCTCGCTCATCGAGTGGGTTGCCGGGCTGCCCATCCTCGGTGCTCTGACGTGGGCCGGCGTGGCACTCGCCGCGATCCGCCCTGCGCTCTTTTTCGTCCCCGTCACCCTCTATGCCGTGCGTCACGGACTGCGCGGCGGCACCGCGAGCGCGGTGGTCGTGGCGCTGGCGACGGCGATCGCCGCCGGCGGGGGCGAAGGCGCGTTTGCCGGCCTCACCCCGGACCGTCTCGTCCTGGCCCTGGACGCGAATCTGGTCGCGGTGGCCGCGGTGGGACTCGCGACCGGCGCGACCGTGGACACGCTTCGCGCGACCAGCGAAGAGCAACGCGCGATTCTCGATGCGTGCCCAGTGGCGATCATCGCGCTCGATCTCGAGGGCCACTGCATCATGTGGGGCGGGGCAGCGGAGGCGATGTTCGGTTATCGCGCGGCGGAGGTGGTGGGTCGGCCGCTGGCGTATTTGCCGCCCGACAAGCAGGAGGAGTTCGCCGCGCTGCTGAAGAACATCGTCGTCCCCGGCGGCCGGTTGCGGGGGTTCGAGACCGAGCGGCTGCACCGGAGCGGAGCACGGGTGCCGGTCATCCTGTCGGCTGCGCCGCTCCGCGATGGCGTCGGCCGGCTCATCGGCGCGCTGGGAGTACTCGAAGACATCAGCGACCAGGCCCGCGCGCGGGAGGATCGCGCGCGCCTGGCCGCCATCCTCGAAGCCACGACCGATTTCGTCGCGATCGCCGACCTCACCGGACGCACGCTGTACGTGAACCCGGGTGGCCGCCGGCTGCTTGGTCTGGCTCCGGATGCGGACCTCACCGGACGGCCGATCGCCGGCTACCAGGCCGCGCGGGGTGCCAAGCGCATGCTCGAGGAGGGTGTGCCCGCCGCGCTGCGCGACGGTGCCTGGCGGGGCGAGACGGCGCTAGTGGGCCCGAACGGTGAGGAGCTGCCGGGACTCCAGGTCCTGGTCGCGCCGCGGGACGAACATGGCGCTCCCCGATTTCTCGCGGCCATCATTCGCGACGTCTCCGGCGAGAAGGCCGCGGAAGCCGCGATGCAAGCCTGGAGCGAGCGGCTCGTCCGCGTGTTCAACAACGTGCCCGTGATGTTGGGCTTCTTCCGGCTGGGCGAGACGCCCGACGATCCGGTCGCCTTCGAGTGGGTGAACGGATACTGGGAGGAGACGCTGGGTTGGACGCTTTCGGAGATGCAGCAGCTCGACATGCTGGCCGAGTGCTACCCGGATCCCGTGTACCGCGAGGAAGTGGCGGCTTTCATCCTGGCGGCGGAGGGCAAGTGGCGCGAGTTCAAGACCCGACGGCGCGACGGCACATTTCTCACCACCGAATTCGCCAACGTGCGCTTGTCGGATGGGACCATCGTGGCGCTGGGCCAGGACGTGACCGAGCGGCGGGGGCTGGAGGATCGATTCCGCCAGGCGCAGAAGATGGAGGCGGTGGGCCTGCTCGCCGGAGGCATCGCGCACGATTTCAACAACATCCTCACCGGGATCATGGGCTACACCGACGAGCTGCTCGCCGAGCTTCCCGACGAGTCGCCGCTTCGCGCCGACGCGGGTGAGATCGGCAAGGCCGCGACACGCGGGGCGGCGCTGACCCGGCAATTGCTGTCGTTCAGCCGGAAGCAGGTGCTCAATCCGCACAACATCGACCTCAA
>DATHMJ010000356.1:0-3013 GCA_035487215.1 Gemmatimonadales bacterium | reverse complement strand
AGCCCGGCGGCCGCCGAGACGATGAAATACCCGTGCGCCACGCGCCGCTCGAAGATCGAGGCCTTTGCCGCGGCGTCGTCCATGTGGGCGTAGAAATAGTCTCCGCTGATCCCCGCAAAGTTGACCACGTCGGCCTCGGTGACGGTGCGGCCGTGGGTAAGCCAGGTCTCCCCGATCCGCAGCTCGTCGAAGTGCTTGCGGAAGGGATGGATGCCGTCGCTCAGCTCGGGGGCGCCTTTCACCCACTCGCGCCCGACCGCCGTGAGCGTGGCGGGCGTCCCTTGCAGCGCGGTCCGCTGCATGTAGTGCAGCACGCCCCGGGTTCCGCCCATCTCCTCGCCGCCGCCGGCGCGCCCGGGCCCGCCGTGGATGAGCGACGGTAGCGGAGACCCGTGGCCCGTGGATTCCTGCGCGTTGTGTCGGTTGAGGACCATGAGTCGGCCGTGGTAGGCCGCCGTGCCGAGCACGATCTCGCGCGCCACCGCATCGTCCGCCGTGACCACCGACCCGCAGAGGCTGCCGCGGCCCAGCTTCGCGAGCGCGATGGCCTCGTCCAGCGTGCGGTATGGCATCACCGTGTTCACCGGCCCGAACGCCTCCACGTCGTGGGGCTCGGCCTTTCGGAAAGGCGCGTCGCAGTAATAGAGGAGGGAGGGGAAGAAGGCCCCCTTCCCCGCGTCGGCGCCCATCACCTCGAACCGGTCCGGATTGCCGTAAACCCGCTCGCACACCGCGGCGATCTGATCCGCGCTGCCGCGTACCTCGCCCACCTGCGCGCGCCCCGCGAGCGGCCCCATCCGGACGCCGTCGACGGCCGGGTCGCCCAGCTTGGCCCCCGCGAGACGCTTGGAGAGGGCCGCGACCACGGCTTCCGTCATCCCTTCCGGCACGATGGTCCGCCGGATGGCGGTGCACTTCTGCCCCGCCTTCACGGTCATCTCCTTCGCCACTTCCTTGACGAAGAGATCGAACTCCTCGGAGCCGGGTGCGGCATCGGGACCGAGGATGCAGTAGTTGAGCGAGTCGGCCTCGAGGTTGAATCGGACCGACTCGCTGATGACGCGCGGATGACTCTTGAGCTTGCGACCGGTTCCAGCCGAGCCGGTGAAGGTGACCACGTCCTGACAGGTCAGGTGGTCCAGCAGATCGCCGACCCCACCGCAGATGATCTGCAGCGCGCCCTCTGGCAGGATGCCCGCGCTCAGCATGCTGCGCGCCATCCGCTCGGTGAGGAACGACGTGACGGTGGCCGGCTTGATGATGGCGGGCATGCCCGCGAGGAACGTCGGGGCGAGCTTCTCCAGCATGCCCCAGCAGGGGAAGTTGAAGGCGTTGATGTGGACGGCCACGCCCTCGAGCGGCACGCAAACGTGGCGACCGAGGAACGTTCCCCCTTTCGAGATCCTCTCCACCGAACCCTCGATGTAGAACGTCTCGTCAGGGAACTGGCGGCGCCCCTGGCTCGCGTATCCGAAGAAGGTCCCGATCCCACCCTCGATGTCGATCCAGGAATCGGTCTTCGTCGCCCCGGTGGCGGCCGACACTTGATACAGGTCGTCCTTCTGCGCCATCAGGTGCTGCGCCATCGCCTTGAGCATCCGCGCGCGCTGATGAAACGTCATCGCGCGGAGCTTGGGCCCGCCCACATTGCGCCCGTACTCCAGCATGCCCTTGAAGTCGACGCCGTCGCTGTTCGACTCGCCGATCTTCTGACCGGTGACGGCGTGAAACAGCTCGACCGGCTTGCCGGTGCCGGTCACCCATTGACCTTGCGCATAGCTCTGCAGCCGCATGCCCTACTCTCCCTCGGCCGTCGCCGGCCTGGTCTGGTGCCACGTTTGGTACGACGTCGGCTGCTCGGGGCGGTCGGGCGGCATCTCGCGCAGTGGCTCGCAGGGGCGGAGCGAGGCGCGCAGCCGGTCGGGCAGCGCTTGATAGAGGCGGGTGCCCTCGGTCTTCCACTGGAGCATCGCGTCCGAGACTTCCTTCACCACCCGGGCCGGGTTGCCGGCGACCACCGTGCGCGGCGGGATGATCATGTCGGCCGGGACGAAGCAGAGGGCGCCGACGATCGATTCCGCCCCGACGACCGCTCGATCCATCACGACCGCGTTCATCCCCACGAGCGCGTTCCGTCCGATTCTCGCCCCGTGCACCACCGCGCCATGCCCAATATGCGCGCTTGCCTCGAGTACGGTGATCACGCCCGGAAACATGTGGATCGTGCAGTTTTCCTGGACGTTGCAGCCGTCCTCGATGGTCACGCCGCCCCAGTCACCGCGGATCGCCGCGCCCGGTCCGACGTACACGTCCCGTCCGATCACGACGTTGCCGGTGACCGTCGCATTGGGATGAATGAACGCCGACTGATGGATGACGGGGATAAAGCCTTCGAACGCGAAAACGTTGGGCACCGAGTCTTACCGCCGGGCGATGATCGTCGCCATCCCCTGCCCGACCCCGACGCACATCGTGCAAAGCGCATACTGCTTCCCCGTCGCCTGAAGCTCGTGCGCGGCCGTGAGCAAGAGCCGGGCGCCGGACATGCCGAGCGGGTGACCGAGGGCGATGGCGCCGCCGTTGGGATTGAGTCGGGGATCCTGGTCCTCGAGGCCCAGCAGCCGAGTGCATGCCAGCACCTGCGCCGCGAAGGCCTCGTTGAGCTCGATGACGTCCATGTCGGCGAGCGTGAGCTTGGTCTTTGCCAAGAGCTTCTGCGTGGCGGGCACCGGTCCGAGCCCCATGGTCCGCGGCTCGACGCCAGCCACGGCCGTGGCGACGATCCGCGCGAGCGGCGTGAAGCCGAACTCGCGGACGCCCTGCTCCGATGCGATCAGCAGAGCGCACGCCCCGTCGTTGATGCCGGACGAGTTGCCCGCAGTCACCGTCCCCTTGCCGTCGGTGCGGAATGCCGGCTTGAGCTTGCTCAGCCCCTCCAGGCTCGAGTCCGCGCGGGGGAACTCGTCTTGCGCGAAGAGCCGGCCAGGCTCACCCCGGCTGGCGCCGGGCGTGG
>DATHMJ010000355.1:0-2463 GCA_035487215.1 Gemmatimonadales bacterium | reverse complement strand
CAACCGCCCCGTGAGCTCCTCCCCCGAGCTGCTCGCCCCCGTGTGCGGCCGCTCCGCGGGCGGCACCACCCCCGGCGGAAGGTTGAGGTATTTCGGTCCAGGCTTATCGCCCAGTCCTAGCAGGTACTGCTCATACGTCATGAACCTCATGCCGACGAATCCGTGTTCCAATACGAGCGGTCTGCTGTGTGCGAACTTCGTCACCCAGCGCTCCACGGCGCCGCCTTTGCCGTCGATGAAACGCCGGCGCATCGATTCTGTCCGTATGGGATCCAACAGCCACTTGAATTGGGCGAGCTCCGGCGGGAGCTCGATCCCGCCGCCGGCGCTCGCCCTCTGAGCACCGCCCACCTGCCGTACACGTCTTCCACCACGCTTCGCTCGCATCGCCATCTGGTCTCCTTGCTGCCGCGGCTAAGCTACGCGAACGACCCCCGCGGCCATGGCCGTTCGTGTGACCGAAAAAGAAAAGCCCCAGTCAGACAGAACCGAGAGCGTGCTCTCGGTCCGTTCCGCTGGGGCTTTCGGCCCGTCGTTTGGAACTTCCCTATGTGTACTGTCTCACGACGCCCCCGGTTGTCAAGCCGTGCCATCGGGCGCGCAACTATCGCGGTACCAGACGGCTAGGAGCCGGGCCTCATCGCGCGGCGCGTGGCCCCCAGCAGTTGGTCGCCCGGCTTGGGAGCCTGGGGCGACCGATCATTCCGCGTTCAGGTACGCCTCAAGCTCGGAGGGGATCGCGGCACTCACGGTGTCGCGGATCGCCTCGAGGGCAAGGAACCCACCCCGCGCAGTGATGAAGGTGTGTTCCCTGGCGGTCAGCGAACGGCCGAGCTTCTGCTGCGCCAACACAATGATCGACTCTTGAAACGCCCGCACGGTCGCGGCGGAGTTCAGGGGTCGCTCCGGTCCGGCGCTCGCCTCGATCGCGCGTCGCCGTCGGTCGAGCGCCTGCCGGACCTCGACGCTGGAGGCCCGCAGGACCTCCGGCGTCGCCCGGAACTCCACGTCCACGTCCGCCATGTCGGGCCAGCGGCGGGCCAGCGCTTCGATCGCGTTCCCGAGCGCGACGGGGTGTTGGCTCATGAGCTCAAGACTGACGTGATCCGAGGCGTCCACGTACCGGACGGCACCCTTCGAGAAGAACGCCTCCTTGGTCGACTCGCCGAACCGCGCCAGTAGGGCAACGTGGACGGCCGTGCCCGGCGCCTCTTCGACGCGCCCGTCCGGCCCGATCCAGCCCGAATAGACCCCCGCGCCCCTGGCCCGTGCGGGCCGGCCGCGCACGGCCATCACGAGGTCGGCGAGGGCGCGACGCGCGGCCTTCGCGATCCGGCGCCACCTCATGTTGTCCCCAATGCTTTACAAGATGGGGAGGGTCGCGCGCTCGGCGGCCGCCTGCCGGAGTAGCCGCTCCGCCGCCGCGGCGTCGGGGCAGACCGCATCGTTCCACGCCGCCACATCGGCGCGGGCGAGCACGAGGCAGAGGGGCCACCGGAGCGTGCGCACGAGCGGCAGGCGGCAGGGGGCGCCGTCGTACGCCTCGACGTCGACCCCCAGCACCTCGTACACGTCCACGTTCAGCACTTCATAGAGGGCGCGATCCAGGGCCCCCACGACGCACCACGCGATGGCCTGCGGCGCCGTCGAGCGGACCTTTTGGCCCGTGGCGTCCCGGGCGGCGGTCCGCTGCGTCCACCCCATGGCGACCAACTCGGCCGCACGCAGCAAGATCTTCTCGTGCATCCCGGGCTGCAGCACGTGATGCGTGAACTCCGGCGCTCGCTCTTTCATCCTCGCCTCCTCAGGCCCGCGCCCAGCTGGGTTGCGGGCCGGTCGATTGGTTGCCCCCACGGACTGTCGCAACGCCATCTCCGCCTTCCTTACTACGGAGCCAAGCCGGTCCTCTTCAAGTCCTCGTCCAGGTCGTCGGGCAGCGGCGCATCCGCCGCAAGCGGGGGCCCGATCGGGACCGCCCGCATGAGCGCTTGGTGCAGCTGCGCGCCCGTCAGCGGGCGGCCTGGCCCGGGTGGGCATGCCGGGTTCAGCTCGCCCCACGGGCGGCAACACGCGGGCTTACACATAGACCAGGGCAAGTTGAAGGCCTCGAAGTGAATCGCGATCGTGGCGACCTTGTACAGGCGCTCGGCATCGAGCCCCTCCGCCCGCCAGGTTGCCAGGGTCTCGAGGACGAAGGTGCCCACGTCCTCCACGGTGCGTGGCTGGGGCTCGGTCCGTCGGACACAGATCTGCCGGCAGCTGAAGCTCCCGAAGTGCCGCAGGAAGTGCGAAATCGCTTCGACCTCTCGATCCGTCATGGCTCCCCTCCGTTGGGTTTTCGCGTGGCCGCGGTTGCGTTCGCTCGAGTGGGTGCGCACCAAGCGCTCATCCCGACAGGGCCAGCACGAGACAGCGCTCATTGATGAAGAGAATCAGGTAGACGGCCTCGCCGCATCGACAGGC
>DATHMJ010000354.1:0-7003 GCA_035487215.1 Gemmatimonadales bacterium | reverse complement strand
CAGCGTTCTTTCGCCAATACCCAGGACTTCGGCAGCCCGCCGGCGATTTCCCCGCGATTCCCGAAGCGCGGCCTCGATGGCCGCTTTCTCCACATCAGCCATAGTCATGCCAGCCCGGTACACCACCTGGTCCTCCCTGCCATCGGGCTCTGGCAGGACGTCCACGACCGGTCCGTGCGCCCCCAGGTCAATGACTTCCACCCGCTGGGGCCGCTCGTCCAGACGCCGGCGCACCTCCTCGATTTGACGCCGCAAGTCCACCAGGCTCCGAAGGATGAATTCGAGCTCCTGGGAGGGCAGGTCGCGCGACGGCGCCGGCAGGCGGGCCGGCAACATCGCCGGTCCCTCCAGGATGTCGGGCGGGATGTCCGAGGCCCGGATTTCGGTCCCCGGCGCAAGCACCACCATCGACTCGACCAGGTTCCGCAACTGGCGAACGTTCCCCGGCCACGGTGCATTCACCAATAGCTGCATGGCCTCCGGGGTGATCCCGCGGAACGTGCGATCGTGCTGCGCCGCGAGCTCGCGGATGAAGCGGCGGACGAGCAGCGGGATGTCCTCGCGGCGCTCGCGGAGGGGCGGCAGGTAGATGTTGAGGACGTTCAGGCGGTAAAACAGATCGTCGCGGAAGTCGCCGAGGGCCACCCGTTCCTTGAGGTCGCGGTTCGTCGCCGCGATCACGCGCACGTCCACCTTGATGGGTTGCGTGCCGCCGACCCGGAAGAACGACCGGCTCTCGAGCACGCGAAGCAGCTTGACCTGCGTGCTGACGGGGACCTCACCGATCTCGTCGAGAAAAATCGTCCCGCCGTCCGCCAGCTCGAAGCGGCCGAGCCGCCGTTCCGCGGCGCCGGTGAACGCCCCCTTCTCGTGCCCGAACAGCTCGCTCTCGAGCAACGTGTCCGGCAGAGCGGCGCAGTTCACCGCGATGAATGCCTGGCCCCGCCGGGGGGAGAGATCGTGAATCCCTTTGGCGACAAGCTCCTTTCCGGTACCCGACTCGCCCTGGATCAGCACCGTGCTCGAGACCGGCGCCATCTGCTCGATCTTGACCAGCACCTCTTGGATCGGGGCGCTTTCGCCCATGATGCCGGTGCGCTCCTGGAGGCCGCGCCGCTCGATGAGGCGCCGCACCGTCGCGACGACCTCATCCGGCTCGGCCGGCTTGGTCATCACTTCGGTGACGCCGAGCCGGCCGACGCGCTCGGCGCGCTCGGAGTCGGTGGGCTCGAGAAGAGCGAGGGTGGAGATCCCCGCGTCTCGGGCGAGTGCGGTGAGCTGCAGCGCGGGCGGCTCGTGCACCGCCCCGGTGAGCACGACCACGTCCGGGTGCTCTCGGCGTACCGAGCCGCGGGCATCGTCGAGCGAGGAGAACATCGAGGTCGTAAGCCCGGCCGCCTCGAGCGCGGCGTTCAGTCGCACCGCCGGCTCGAGATCATCCATCGTGATGAGGACCTGGCTCGCCATGACCTAGTGCTCCATCTTCTGCCCCCGCACGAGATCCACCGCGTGATCGACGAGGTCGTTCAGCACCGCGAGCCCGTCGCGCACGCCACCCGGGCTCCCCGGCAAGTTGATAATGAGAGTGCGGCCTCGCACGCCCGCCAGGCCACGGGACAGCGCGGCGCGCGGAAAGCGCGGGTACGCGGCGACTCGGAGCGCCTCCGCGATGCCCGGCGCCTGCTTGTCCAGCACCGCCCCGGTCGCCTCCGGTGTGACGTCGCGCGGAGCGAGCCCGGTGCCGCCGGTCGTGAGCACGAGATCGGCGACGTCTTTGTCCGCCCAGGTACGGAGCACCCCCTGGATCCGGTCCGGCTCGTCGGGCACGAGCGTGCGCTCCGCGAGTCCGTCGCCTCGGCCGGCGACCCACGCGGCGATCGCGTCACCCGAGGCATCCGCCCGCTCGCCGCGCGCGCCCGCGTCCGAGATCGTGAGAATGGCCACGCGCATCAGCGGCGCCTGACCGATCCGTTCTTCCAGAACGGCCGGGCCACCACCTCGGCGGCGATGCGCTCGCCGCGGCACTCCACCTCGAACTGGGTGCCGAGTGTCGCCGCGGCCACCGGCAGGAATGTGGTCCCGATCGGCACGCCCAGCGACGGGCTCATAGCTCCGCTTCGCACCACGTCCGCGGGACGATCCTGCTGCCACACGGGATAGCCCGGGCGCGGAATGCCGCGCCCGAGCAAGTGGAAGCCAACGAGCTTCCGAGTGACACCACGGGCCTTCTGAGCGCGGAGCGCGGCATCACCAACGAAGGGCGAACCCTTGTCGAGCTTGACGATCCAGCCGAGGCCCGCCTCGAGCGGCGTGATGGTCCGGTCGATTTCGTGCCCGTAGAGTGCGTACCCCATCTCCAGCCGCAACGAGTCGCGCGCACCGAGACCGATGGGTGGCGCACCGGCCGAGGTGAGCGCCGACCAGAGGACGCCAACGCTCCGGTCGCGGCAGTACAGCTCGAAGCCGTCCTCGCCGGTGTAGCCGGTTCGTGAGATGAAGCAGTCCACGCCGGCCACCTGTCCCGCGGCAAAGCGATAGTACCCGATGTCGCCGAGCCGTACGCGCGTGACGGTCTGGAGCAGCGCTTCGGCCTTCGGCCCCTGCAGCGCCAGCAGGCCGACTTCGTCCGAGATGTCCTTGAGCCGAATGTTCGCGCCACCTTTGCGTTCGACCAGGTGCTTCCAGGCGGGCCCGATGTTGGCGGCGTTGACGACCACCATCCACTTGTTGTCGAACCGGTAGAGCGTGCAATCGTCGACGAAGGTGCCCTCGTCGGTCAGAAGGGCGGAGTACTGCACGCCGCCGGGCTCGACGGTGGTGACGTCGTTGGACGTCAGCCGGTTGATGAACGCATTGCGGTCCGGTCCGGTGACCTCGAACTCGCCCATGTGCGAGATATCGAACAACCCGACGTTGGTGCGCACCGCCTGGTGCTCGGCGAGGATGCCGGTGGGGTATTGCACGGGCATCTCGAAGCCCGCGTACGGCACCATCTTCGCACCAAGGGCGCGGTGCACGTCCCAGAGCGGGGTGCGGGCGAGCTGCGGTGGGTCGGTCATGGGGACATGAGCGCCGCCATTAACGCCTTTTGCGCGTGGAGCCGGTTCTCCGCTTCGTCCCAGACGCGGGACTGCGGGCCTTCGATCACGTCGTCTGCCACTTCCTCGCCGCGATGGGCCGGCAGGCAGTGCAGAAAGATCGCTCCGGGATCCGCCCGGCGCATCAGCGCCGAGTCCACGATGTATCCGGTGAAGGCGCGGGCGCGCTCCGCTTGCTCCGCTTCCTGCCCCATGGAGGCCCAGACGTCGGTGTTGACGACGTGGGCTCCACGCACGGCCTCCGCGGGATCATCGGTGACCAGCACTTTGGTGCGCGCCCGGTTCCGGGCCACGATGTCGGCCTGGGGCTGGTAGCCCTTCGGGCAGGCCAGGCGCAACTCGAAGCCGAGGACACCGGCGGCGTCGAGCCAGCTGTGCGCCATGTTGTTTCCATCGCCGATCCAGGCGACGACCTTCCCTTCCCACGTGCCGAGCGCCTCGCGCACGGTGAGGAGGTCGGCGAGAACCTGGCACGGATGCTGGAGATCGGTGAGACCGTTGATCACCGGCACCGACGCGAACCGCGCGAGCTCTTCGACCTCGGCTTGATCGAACGTGCGGATCATGATGCCGTCCACGTACCGACTCAACACGCGCGCGGTGTCGCGGATCGGCTCGCCCCGGCCCAGCTGGATGTCGCGGGACGAGAGAAACAGCGCGTGCCCCCCGAGCTCGAAGGCGCCAACCTCGAACGAGACGCGCGTTCGCGTGGAGCTCTTGGCGAACAGCATCGCGAGCGTCTTGCCCTGGAGCGGCCGATCGTGGTACGCCCCACTCTTCATGCGGGTGGCGAGGTCAAACAGGCTGATGAGCTCGGCGCGGCTGAAGTCGGGGATGGCGAGGAAATCGCGCTTCGGCATCGGTCGCGGGGAGGAGGTAGGGGCCAGCGGTCGGCGGATTCTACTTGGGGTTGCCCGGGGGCGCTAGAGCGCCGTTGACGGCCGCGACGGGACGTGTACGTTGTTCCATCCGTTCCCTCCGCCGTCCGCTCAGGAGCTCACAGATGTCGTTCCGCTGTCTCGTGCTTGCCACCTTTGCATGCTCGGTCTCCGCCGCGCCGCTGTCGGCGCAACAGGTCGTCGTCGTTCACGCTGCCCGCATGCTCGACGTCGTCAAAGGCGAAATCGTGACGCCGGGTATGGTCACAATACAGGGCGACCGGATCCTGGGCGTCGGTGGCGCCGCGCCGGCCGATGCGCGTGTGCTCGACCTCGGCGACGTCACGCTGCTGCCCGGCCTGACGGACGTTCACACCCACCTGACGGCGGACCTCGAAGGCGACTGGGTGAATCGGCCGGTGCACGAAACGGCGGCGGACGAGGCGCTTCGCGGGGCGGCGCACGCCAAGACCACACTGCTGGCCGGCTTCACTACGGTCCGGAACGTTGGGTCCCGCGGCTTCGCCGACATCGCACTCATGCACGCGATCGACGCGGGCTACATCGACGGCCCCCGCATCATCGGCGCGGCGTACGCGATCGGCATAACGGGCGGGCACTGCGACGAGACCGGGTGGGCGCCAGGCGTCCTCGAGCTCGGGCCGCACGAGGGAGTGGCGGACGGCGTCGACCAGGTCGTCGAGGCCGTGCGCTACATGATCAAGCACGGCGCGAAGGTGATCAAGGTATGCGCGACCGCGGGCGTGCTCTCCTTCGACGCCACCGTCGGCGCGCAGCAACTGTCCGACGAGGAGCTGCGCGCCGTGGTCGAGGAAGCGAGCCGGCACGGACTCAAGGTGGCGGCGCACGCCCACGGCACCCAGGGCATCAAGGCCGCGGTGCGGGCCGGCGTCGCGTCGATCGAGCACGGCTCGATCCTCGACGACGAGGCGATCGCGCTGATGAAGCAGCGGGGCACCTATTTAGTCCCCACGGCCTACCTGCTCACGCAGTTCCACTTCGACCGCATGCCGCCCGCCATCGCGGCCAAGGCGCGGCAGATCGTCCCGCTGGCGCAGGAGAGCCACCGGAAGGCCATCCGCGCCGGCGTCAAGATCGCGTTCGGCACCGATGCCGCGGTCTATCCGCACGGGGAGAACGCCCACGAGTTCGCGGTGTATGTGGGGTACGGCATGAAGCCGATCGACGCCATCCGATCCGCCACCACCAACGCCGCAGACCTTCTCGGCGTGAGCGACAGGGGCGTGATCGCCCCGGGCAAACTGGCGGATCTCATCGCCGTCCCGGGCAATCCGCTGGACGACGTCAAGGTGCTGGAGCAGGTGAGCTGGGTGATGAAAGGCGGAGTGGTCTACAAGGGCCAGAAGTAAGAGGGGCGGTTCGGCGACCGGCTACAGGATGTACCGGCGCAGGTCGTCATCGTTGATGATGCGGGCCAGTCGCTCGCGCACTTGCGCCGCGTCGAAGCGGATCCGCTTCTCGGGATAGTTCGGCAGCTCGAACAAGACGTCCTCCATCAGGCTCGCCATCACGGTGTGGAGCCGGCGCGCGCCGATATTCTCCATCCGATCGTTGGCGACGGACGCGACCCGCGCCACCTCCGCGATTCCATCGGCCGTGAACTGCAGCTCGGCTCCCTCCGCCGCGACCAACGCCTGGTACTGGCGGGTGATGGCGTTTTCGGGCTCGGTCATGATCCGGATGAAATCGGCCTCGGTGAGGGGCTGCAGCTCGACCCGGATCGGAAAGCGCCCCTGCAGCTCGGGGATCAGGTCCGAGGGCTTGGATACGTGGAAGGCGCCGGCCGCGATGAAGAGGATGTGATCGGTGCGCACGTAGCCGTAGCGGGTCTGCACGGTCGATCCCTCGACGATCGGCAGCAAGTCGCGCTGCACGCCCTCGCGGGACACGTCGGGTCCTACCGCCGTGCCGCGCTCGCCGGCGATCTTGTCGATCTCGTCGATGAAGATGATGCCGTGATTCTCGACCCGGTCCAGCGCTTCGTTCACGACATCGTCCATGTCCACGAGCTTCTTCAATTCCTCGTCGATCAGCACGCGACGCGCCTCCGGGACCTTCACGGTCCGGCGCTTCGTTCGCTTCGGAAGCATGTCCTGCAGCCACTCGGTGAAGTTGACGTCCGGTCCTTCCATACCTTGGGGCGGCTGCAGCATCTCGAGCCCGGGGTAGGTCTGGGGCGTCACCTCGATCTCGACGTCGCGATCGTCCAGCCTGCCTTCCGCGAGCATCTGGCGCAGCTTCTCCCGCGACCGCTGCCGCCGCTCGTCGTCCGGCGCGGGCGGCCGCTCCGCTTTCGCTTGTCCCTTGGACGAAACCACGAACACGGAGCTTTTGGTCGGTCGATCAACCGGATCGGGGGCCGGTTGCGGCTGCGGGGGCGGGGGCGGCAGCAGGAGGTCCAGGAGTCGCTCGTCGGCCCGCTCTTCGGCTTGAGGATAGACCTCGTCCTCCCGCTCGGTCCGCACCATGTTGATCGCCGCGTCCGCCAGGTCGCGCACCATGGATTCCGCGTCGCGGCCGACGTATCCCACCTCGGTGAACTTCGACGCCTCAACCTTGATGAAGGGCGCCCCGGCCAGGCGGGCCAGCCGGCGGGCGACTTCCGTCTTTCCGACGCCGGTGGGGCCGATGAGGATGATGTTGTAGGGCAGGATCTCGTCCCGGATCTCGTCCGGCGCCTGCGCCCGTCGCCACCGGTTGCGCACCGCGATGGCGACCGCCTTCTTGGCGGCCTCCTGGCCCACGATGTAGCGATCCAGCTCGGCCACGATCTGGCGGGGCGCCAGCTCCTCCAGCCACGGGAGCGGCGCTTCGGCGGGAGGGGTGGGCGGTTCCGGACGGGGCTCGGTCATGGCTGTGCCTTCACTTCTCACCGCCCGGCAGCTCGAGGATCGTAATCTCGCGGTTAGTGTAGACGCAGATATCCGCCGCGATCTCCAGCGCGCGCTGCACGATGGCGCGCGCGCCGAGCGCCGAGTCGGGCAA
>DATHMJ010000353.1:0-2443 GCA_035487215.1 Gemmatimonadales bacterium | reverse complement strand
ATCCTGACTCCGAAGCAGATTCGAGCACGGGTCTGACGGTCACGATTCACGGTCACGACTCACGGTCGCATCCCACGGTCGAGGCTCACGGTCGCCTTTGAGATCGTGTCCGCCGGGACACGCCAGTCCCATTCCTCTCGTGTCCGCCGGAACACGAACGGGCGCGGCCCTCCCCGTAGACACACCCACCCCGCCGTCACAAATACCTGTATCGCATCAGCTTCGAGAGTCGCCCTTCGGCGGCCGTTGACTGGTCTCTTGGTTGCTTTTGGGCATGGCGCCCGATCACCCCACTGCGCCACGGCGCCCAGACCAGGAGGAAGTCATGCTCGCCCCGTTCACCCGCATCCCGCTCGTCCGGATCCCGCTCGTCGTCGCTTCGCCCTTGCTTCTGCTGGCGCTCGGCTGCGGCGACGGTGGATCGTCCCAGACGACCGCCGCCGCCAATCCTACGGCCGGCTTTGCCAGCCCGACCACCCCGTCCGCGACGACCGAACCGGCGTCGACGCCTGACGACTCCAAGATCGTCAGCTACAGCGACGGCGAATCCGCCTTCCAGGCCGGCCACTACGACGATGCCGCGCACCTCTTCGGTGCGTACACCGAGCGCAAGCCCGACAACCCCTGGGGGTTCTACATGCTGGGCCTGGCCTCCTGGAAGTCAGGCAACCTCGCGCAGGCCGACGTGGCCTTCGACGAGGCGCTCAAGCTCGACCCCACGCATCAGAAGAGCCTGCTCAATTCCTCGCGCGTGCTGATCGAGCTGGGTCGGAACGACGAAGCGCTCCAGCGTGTCAACGCGTCGCTGGCGCTCGACTCGACCTCGAACGAAGCCTGGCGGATGCTGGGCCGCACGCAGACGGAGCTGGGCAAGACGGACGAGGCGATCGATGCGTTCCGCCGCGCCATCGCCTTGGACGACCATGACGTGTGGGCGATGAACAACCTCGCCTTGATCTACATCCGGCAGGGCTGCCCGAACGAAGCGCTCCCCGCGCTCGCCCGCGCGACCCAGATCAAGCCGGGCGCCCCCGTGTTCCAGAACAACCTGGGCCAGGCGCTCGAGGCGAGCGGCCACCCCGCGGCGGCGGAGCAGGCTTATCAGGCCGCGCTCAAGGCGGACAGCAGCTATCAGAAGGCGGCACTCGCGCTGGCCCGGGTGGCGGCGCGGGGAGAGGACTCGACTGAAGCGACGGTGGATCTCGTCGCGCTGGCCCGCGAATTCCAGGTCGGCGTGGAGCAGTGGCGTGATGCGCTTGCCCGTCAGGACGAGGTCGGCAAAGCCGAGGAGACCGCAGGCGTGGCCGTGCCCGACAGCATGGCCCGGGACTCGACGCCGGAGGTAGTGAGCCGGCCGGAGTCGGATCACTGAACGGCAGGACCTGATGTCCACAACCCACCCAGCGGCACGGCCCAGAGGCGATCCTCCAAAGGGATCGCCTCTCGGCCTAAATACAGCAGCACGCCTCGCCGAAAACGCCGTCCCGTCAGATCCCGGAGCGCCCGCAGTCCCTGCAGGTCGTGCCCGCCGACGCTGACCGCCGCCCGAACGTCCACGCCGACGAGACCATCGGTTGTCTCGAGCACCAGATCAACGCCATGACCCAGGGCCGTCCGGAAGTGGGAGGCGCTGGGTCGGGTCTCGCTCCACTCTGCCTGCTTGAGCAGCTCCAAGATCGCAAGCGCCTCGAGCAGCGGAGCGGCGAGCGTGGGATCCTGTGCTAGGCGCTCCTCCGTGATCTGGGCGAGGTGCGCCATGAGCCCTGTGTCGCTCAGGAAGATCCTGGGCGCCCGCACCACTCGTCGTCCGCGCACGCCGCGCCAGGCCGGAAGGCGTACGACGAGGTAGGCCGCCTCGAGCAGCGCGAGGTAGCGACGGAGGCTGGTATTGGGGATGCCTAGGTCGCGGGCCAGGCCCGCGGCGTTGAGCGGGCCTCCCGAGCGCGCCGCCAAAAGCGTGAGCAGTTGCGGCAGCGGCGCCAAGCCGGCCACCTGCGCAAGGTCCCGAACGTCGCGGTCGAGCACGGCACTGATGTAGGACCGGAACCATGCCGTCTGGCGCTCCAAGCCCAGGGACTGGACTCGGGGATAGCCGCCCACGAGCGCCGCGGCGATCGCTTCGTCGCGCGAGCCGCCGACGATGCCGGCGGGGTCGCCGGCGAAGATCGTATCGATGAGTCGTCCGGGGCCGGCGGTGATTTCGCTCTGGGCGAGGGGGCTGAGCGTGACGGTCTCTACCAGACCCCTTGGCCACTCGTCCAGCCCGGACATGAGCAGCGGGCTCACCGACGCCGTGAGCAAGAGCGGTCGGGCCCCGAGTCGCTGTGGCCCTCGGCTCAGCGCGTGGAGCAGCTCGGGCGCCCGTTGCGCTTCATCAATGACGGCACCGGGTGCCAGGGTTTCGAGGAAGCCATCGGGATCTCGGCGTGCCGAGGCGAGCGTG
>DATHMJ010000352.1:0-6933 GCA_035487215.1 Gemmatimonadales bacterium | reverse complement strand
CTGCGAGCCCTATGTCGTTGTCCGGCTTGCCGTCCCGGCGGCGGGGCTGGTCAAGCCGTGCCGCCCTGAGTATCGTAGGCCGCACTCCGCCACAGGTCCCTTTGCCCGAGGTCGGCTGTGATCGTTGGCCGGCGCTACTGGATTCTGATCTGGTACGGGATTCTGCTCCTGGGCATCCTCGGCCTTCTTGCCTCGGTGCATTGGGGGCGCCGCACTCATTGGAAGAACCTCGACGAAGTGCTGCGCGCGGTCGGCAGCATCCTCGTGTCGGTCGGAATGCTGGTACTGCTGTATCCGCTGCCGGTCCCCTTCGCCGGCTTGCTGGGCGAGATCCTGCTCGGCGTCGCGCTGGTCGCGTTCGTGGTCGCGTTCATTCTGGGTCGCCGAGTCGAGCGCGAACGAGTGCAGCGAAAGTCGGGTGAAGTCTCCCCGCCGCCTGAGTAAGAGGTCTTGCGCCCGCTGGGCGCTCCCCCCACTGTACGAATGGGCCGCGGGCTCGCGGCGCTCGAGGCTTCCGCCTCGGCCGTCGCCCCGGCGTCTTGCGCAGGGGCGGTGCCGTTCCTCCTGAGATCAGGGATGGCAGGCTATGCGTCCGTCCAACATTTCCTCTGCCGACGAAGGGACGTTCGTGGGTGTCATCGGCGCGGGGTGCGTCGCCTTCTGGTTCTTCGTCATTGATTTCCTGCAGGGCCATCCGCTTCGCACGCCCAGCGTGCTCGGCCAAGTGCTGCTCTTCGGCCGGGAGCATCCCAAGCTGAATGAGATCGACTTCGGGGCCGTCGTCGCCTATACCGCGGTCCACGTCGGCGTCTTTCTCGCGTTTGGAATCGGACTGGTGGCGCTCACCAAGTGGGCGGCACGGGATGCCGTCGTCCGGTACGCTGTGCTGCAACTGTTTCTCGCGTTCGAGGTGTTCTTCTACGGATTGCTCTGGCTGGTGTCGGAGACCACGCGCGCGCTGTTCCCGCTCTGGACCGTCCTGGGCGCCAACACGCTCGCCGCGGTCGCGATGGGCCTCTACCTCTGGCGGCAGCATCCGGAGTTCCGGCGAATCCTGCGCGAAACGCCCCTCGGCGCCGCGCCACGCTGAAACGGCGCGCCCCGCCGAAGCCGGGGGAGGACACCAGAGTTCTTACTTCTGACTTCGAGCCGGTTTAGGTTCCCCGTCTCCCTCGCCGGCCGGGGTTCGTGGCTCGTTTGCGCACCGTCCTTGCCTGTCTGATCAGCACCTCTTTCGCCGCCGTCCATCCTCTCGTCGCCCAGCTCGAGCCGCCATCGGCCGGCGGCGCGGTCGCGCTCGACCACGAGTTGCGCTTGCTCGGGCACTACAAGCGCGTGCTCATGATCGGCGCGCACCCGGACGACGAGGACACCGAGCTGCTCACCGTCCTGGTACGAGGTGAGGGCGCCGAGGCGGCGTATCTCTCGCTCAACCGCGGCGAGGGCGGCCAGAATGTGATCGGGCCCGAGCTGGGAGAGGCGCTGGGGCTGTTGCGCACGGAGGAGCTGCTGGCCGCGCGGCGCCTCGACGGCGCGCGCCAGTTCTTCAGTCGGGCGTACGACTTCGGCTTCTCGAAGACGCAGGACGAGACGTGGACCCACTGGCCCCGAGACTCGGTGCTCAAGGACGTCGTGCGTGTCGTGCGCCGATTCCGGCCGCAGGTCATCGTTTCGATCTTCAGCGGGACGCCGCGGGACGGGCACGGCCAGCACCAGGCCGCGGGCTGGGCAGCGCAGGAGGCGTTTCGGATCGCCGGAGACGCGACCCGATTTCCGGAATTGGAGCGCGACGGCCTCACGCCCTGGACCCCCCTCAAGCTGTACCGGAGCACCCGCTTCGACAGCGCGGCCACGACGCTCGTGTTGGAGGGCGGCGTACTGGACTCCGCGGTCGGCAAGTCGTATCACCAGATCGCGATGGCGGGGCGAAGTCTGCACCGATCGCAGGACATGGGGCAGCTCCAGCGCATCGGGCCGTCGGTCGTCCGCCTCCGACTGATCGAGGATCGCACGGGCCGCGGCGGAGACGGACTCTGGGCTGGCATCGATACGACGCTCGCCGGCATGGCGGCGGCCGGTGGCTCAGGCAGTGGCCCGGCCGCCCTTTGGGATTCGCTCGCTCGGGCGATCGAGGGCTACCGGCGCTCGCGCACGCCTCCGCTGGCCGAGACGCTCGGCCGCTTCGGGGCGGCGTTGCCGCAGACGGGGGGCGTGGGCTCGGTCCGGGTCGGAACCGCGAGCGCGGAGCAGTGGGATCAGCTCACCCGCCTGCAACACGCGATCCAGCTCACGTCGGGAGTCGTATGCGACGCGGTGGCGGATGACCAGCGCGTCGTGCCGGGACAGGTGCTGCACGTGGCCGCCACGTGCTGGAACGCGGGATCGCGCGTCGTCACGATCCCGGTCGTCTTGCTGCGGGGGAATTCCCGGTGGCCGTGGCTGCACGTTTCACAGGACGGGGACTCGATCGCGCCGGACGGCATCGTCAATTGGAGCTTCGACGTCACCATTCCCGACACCGCCGGGCCCAGCGGTCCCTACTTTCTCGACCGTCCCCGCGCCGGCGACCTCTACACCTGGCCGGCCCAGCCAGCCGAGCTGTTGGGTCTCCCGTTCGAGGATCCCTTGATCACGGCGGAGTTCGGAGCGGACGTCGAGCCCCGGGAGGTGTCGTTCCGCTATCGTGACCAAACCGCCGGCGAGGTGCGCCGGCCGGTGACCGTGGTGCCCCGGGTTGACGTGAAGCTGGATCCCGACACGCTCGTCTGGCCGTCGACCGGGCAGGCGAGTCGCCGCTTCACGGTCACGCTCGTGCACGGCGCCCGCGACACCACCACCGGCAGCGTGCGGTTGATCGCGCCTGCGGGCTGGACCGTTGGGCCGTCCCAGCCCTTCACGCTCGAACGGGAGGACGAGACCCGCTCCTTCGCTTTCGATGTGCGGCCGCCCGCCGCGGTCCGCCCCGGCACCGCCGCGATTCGCGCGGAGGCGGCCGATCGCGCCGGCGCGCACTACGACACTGGTGTGTTCGCCGTGGCCTACCCGCACATTCGCCCACGGACGTACCGGCGGCCCGCGACCGCAAGTGTTCGAGTGGCGCCGCTCGCGTTGCCGCGCCTCGCGCGTGTCGGCTACGTCCGCGGCGCCGCCGACCGCGTGCCGGAGGCGCTCCAGAGCGTGGGTGTGCCGGTGACGCTGCTCGATGGAGCGGCGCTCGAGCGCGGCGACCTCTCGCGGTTCGACGCGATCGTCATCGGCTGCCGCGCGTACGAGACGGAGCCCGCGCTGACCACCCACAACGGCCGCCTGCTCGACTACGCCCGGCGCGGCGGTCTCGTGGTGGTCCAGTATCAGCAGTATGAGTTCTTCGCTCGAGCGCTCGCGCCCTTCCCGATGACGGTCGGGGGCCAGCCGCTGCGGCTGGAGGCAGCGACTCGGAGCGGTGGCACGGCGGGCGCCGCCACGTCCGCGACCCGAGCCACGCCTCCCGTGACCCACGATCGCGTCACCGATGAGAGCGCCCCGGTGCGCGTGCTCCGGCCCTCACACCCGGTCTTCCACGTCCCGAACCGGATCGCCTCTGACGACTGGGTCGGTTGGGTGCAGGAGCGCGGCCTGTACTTCGCCCATAGCTGGGATCCGGCGTACGTCCCCCTGTTGGAGACGCACGACCCCGGCGAGGGCCCGCTCGAGGGCTCCCTGCTCGTCGCGCGGGTCGGCAAGGGGACCTACGTCTACACCGCCTTGAGTTTCTTCCGTCAGCTCCCTGCGGGCGTGCCCGGGGCGTATCGGCTGTTCGCCAATATTCTCGCGCTCGCGTCGCCGTCGCGTTGAGGCGTCCGCCGCCTTGGCTGATGCCCGCGGCGCTCGGTCTCGCGCTCGCGGCCTGCGCCGCCGATTCGCGGACCCCGCTGCTCCTCTATTCTCCGCACGGCCGCGACCAGCTCACCCTGCTGGAGCATGAGTTCGAGCGTCGGCGCCCCGACGTGGACGTCCGTTGGCTCGACATGGGGAGCCAGGAAATCCTCGATCGGCTCCGGTTCGAGCGGGTCAACCCGCAGGCGGACGTCTGGTTCGGCGGCCCGACCACGCTTTTCGACCGTGGTGCGGAAGACTCGCTGCTCGCGCCGTACCGGCCGGCGTGGGCCGATCATGTCGGTCCCGAGGGCGTCGGGCCCGACGATCTCTACTATCCGGCCTACCGTACACCGGCGGTCATCGCCTTCAACAACCGGGCGCTGAGCCGAGCTCAGGCGCCGCAGGACTGGGACGACGTGCTCGCCCCCCGTTGGCGCGACCAGGTGCTCATTCGGGACCCCATGGCGAGCGGAACGATGCGCGCCATCTGGGGGTTGATCATCGAGCGGAGCATCCGCGCCACCGGTGATACGGCGGCCGGGTGGGCTTGGCTCCGGCGTTTGGACGCCCAAACCCGTGCCTACACGCTCAACCCGGCGGTCTTGGATGCGAAGCTCGCGCGGCAGGAAGGCCTGGTGACCCTCTGGGACCTGCCGGACATTCTCATCAGCCGATCGAAGGGGCTGCCGTTCGACTACACCTTCCCGAAGAGCGGGACCGTCGTCATCGACGACGCGATCGGGCTCGTCCGCGGGAGCCGGCACGTGGAAGCGGCCAAGGCATTCATCGATTTCGTCGGAAGCACGGAGGGACAGCTTCTGGCGGCGCGGGCCGTCTATCGGCTCCCCGCGCGTCGCGCTCTCCCCGCGGATTCCGTCCCGACGTGGGTCACGGAGGTCGAGCGTACGATGGTCGTTGCCGACATCGACTGGCCGTTGCTCGCGCGTGAGGGCACCAACTGGATGAGCTATTGGGACCGGCACGTCCGGGGCAAGGGCAAGCGCTGATGGCGTTTCTTCGGCTGCAGGGATTGACGCGCCGATTCGGGGCCACCACCGCCGTCGATGACGTGTCGCTCGACATCGCCCGCGGCGAAGTCCTGGCGCTGCTGGGTCCGAGCGGCAGTGGCAAGACGACCACGCTCCGCTTGCTCGCGGGGTTCGAGCGCCCGGACTCGGGCCGGGTGATCGTGGACGGCCTCGACGTGACCGGATCTCCTCCGGTCACGCGGCGCTTCGGCATGGTGTTCCAGCACTACGCGCTCTTTCCCCACCTCGACGTGTGCGGCAACGTCGCCTTCGGCCTCGAGTCGCTCGGCGTCAACGGACCCGAGCTCGATCGCCGCGTGGCGGCCGCCTTGGAATTGGTGGACCTCGGCGGATACGAACGACGGCGCATCTCGCAGCTGTCGGGCGGCCAACAGCAGCGGGTGGCCCTGGCGCGGGCGTTGGCCCCCGAGCCCCGGGTGCTGCTCTTGGACGAGCCGCTTTCCAATCTGGATCCTGCCCTGCGCGAGCGCACCCGACGCGAGCTGCATGACCTCATTCGCCGCATCGGCATCACGACCGTGCTCGTGACCCACGAACAGGAGGAGGCGTTCGACCTGGGAGACCGCGTGGCGGTGCTCCGCGAAGGACGCTTGGAGCAGGTAGGCACGCCGGATGAGCTGTATGGTGCGCCCGCGAATCCATTCGTCGCCGGATTCGTCGGACGGGCCTCGACCCTCGAGGGCGTCGTCGTCGCGTTGATGGACGGGGGAACCAGGGTACAGGTCGAGGGCGTCGAGTGGGGTGTGCCCGCGGACGCCGGCGTCCAGCGCGAGCTACGGACCGGTCAGCGAGTCCGCGTGCTGCTCCGGCCGGAGGCGGTCTGGATGGCGCGGCCGGAGGCCGGGACGCTCGGCGCCGTCGTCGAAGCCCGGAGATTCGCCGGCGCCACCTCGCTGTTCGCTGTCCGGACCGATCGCGGCGTGACCCTCGAGGTGAGCGGGCCGAGTCGGCAGATCGCGATCGGCGAGCGGGTGGGGCTGGTGCCGAGCCGCCGCGCCGGTGGGGGCATTCACCTGTTCCCCTCGGAGCCGTGAGCGGGGAACGCGGAGCGGGCAGCGGCGGGCTTCGCCGGGGCCAGCTCCTGGCCTGGGGCCTGTTGCTCGCCTTGGCGTGGCTCGTGGTCTACCCGCTTGCCCTGGTGCTGCTGGAGGCGGTGCATGCGCAGTCGGGCTGGACCCTCGCGTACGTGCGCCAGTTTCTCCGGCGGCCCAACGAATGGCAGGCGCTGTGGGGAAGCCTCTGGATCTCGGTGGCGAGCGTCGGGCTGGCCGGCTTCATCGGCATCCCGCTCGCGGTGCTCGTGACGCGGTACGAGTTTCCCGGGCGTCGCTTCTTGTCCGCGGTGATCGCGCTGCCCGCGGTGCTCCCGCCGCTCGTCGGCGTCATCGCATTCCTCTTTCTGTACGGCGAGTCGGGCTTCATCGCGCGCGCGGTGCAGGCCGTGTTCCGCCTGGACGAAGCGCCCTGGCGGCTCGAGGGCGCGGCCGCGATCCTGTTGGTCCACGCCTACTCGATGTACGTCTACTTCTATCTGTTCACGCGGGCGGCGCTCCTTTCGCTGGACGGGTCGATGCTGGAGGCCGCGGCCAGCCTCGGTGCGGGACGGTGGCGCACCATTCGGAGGGTCGTGCTGCCGGCCCTGCGCCCCGCCCTCACCGGCGGGGCGTTGCTCACGTTCATGACGGCGCTCGCTTCGTTCAGCGCGCCCTATGTGTTCGGCGGTGGCTTCCGGGTGATGACCACCCAGATCGTTTCCACTCGCCTGAACGGCGAGACGGCGCTGGCGATGGTCGAGACGGTGTCGCTCGCTACCCTGGCGTTGGTCGCGCTGGTCCTCTTCCGCGGCGCTGAGCGCGACCTCGGAGGCAGCAAAGGAACGGCGCCGGTGCCCGCCCCGCTCACGCGCCCGTGGTTGCGGCGAGGTGTCACGCTGCTCTCGTGGGGACTGGGCATTTTCCTGTTACTGCCGCACGTGACGCTGCTGGTGGTGTCGTTCGTGCCCGTCGGGACCTGGACCACCGAAGCG
>DATHMJ010000351.1:0-2444 GCA_035487215.1 Gemmatimonadales bacterium | reverse complement strand
GAACATCGCGGCGAAGTACGACTACAACGCGTTCCCGGTCGTCAGGCTCGACGGGCGCCTCGTGGGCATGGTCACCAAGGGTGATCTCCTGCGGGTCGCCCGCGCGGCGATGGACGACTCGAGCGTCTGGCTCTCGCCGGTCTCCCACTTCATGGCCCACGGCGTGATCGCGCTCCGGCCGGCGGAGCCTCTGGCGAGCGCGGTGGACCAGCTCGTCGAATCGGGACTGCGGAGCCTGCCCGTCATCGACGCGGCGGCCCGGGTCGTCGGGATGGTGTCACGGAACGATCTGATGATGGCCATCGCGTCGGAGAGGGCATGAGCGGCCATGGTCGCGCCTTCGACCCCGCGCTCGGCGACGAGTTCCGGCGGCGGCTGCTCGACGCGCGCGCCGCGCTGCTCCAGACCGCCGCGGCGACCGACGAGGAGATCGCCGGCCTGGAGCGCTCCGGACCCGCGGATGCGCCGGATCGCGCGGCGTCGACTTCCACCACATCGCTGATCACGCGCCTGGGCGGCCAAGAGAAGCGAGAGCTCGACGAGATCTCTGACGCGCTCCGCCGGCTGGGCACCGGCCGCTTCGGCGCGTGCGAGTCCTGCCACAAGCCCATTCCTCTTGTGCGTCTGCGAGCGCTCCCCGCGGCCCGCTTCTGCCGGAGCTGCCAGGCGGCTCACGAGGTTGTCCGATGATCGCCCGAATCGCGATGCTGCTCGCGGCGGTCTTGCTGGCCGCGCCCGTTCAGGCGCAGGAGGCGGGCGGTCTGGTCGGCCAGGGCCGCGGCCTCTTCCGGGACCAGGGGTGCTACGGATGCCATACCGTCGGCGCGATGGGCACACCCATCGCGCCGGATCTCTCCCACATCGGCACCAAGCACGACCGGTCGTACCTCGCCCGCTGGCTGCGCGATCCGTCCGAGCAGCGCCCGAGGGCCCACATGCCGAAGCTCCAGCTCACCGAGTCCGAGGTGCAGGCGCTCTCCGCCTACCTCGGCTCGCTCCGCTGATTGAGCTACTGCGGATCGACCGGGAAGGTCAGGGTGAACGTCGTTCCCTTTCCGACCTCTGAGCGGACGGCCAAGATCCCGTGGTGATCGTGGACGATGCCGTGGCTGATCGAGAGACCGAGCCCGGTGCCGTCCGACCGGGTGGTGAAGAAAGGGTCGAAGATCTTCGGCAGGATCTCGGGCGGAATGCCGGACCCGGTGTCCGTGACGGTGAGACGTAGCGACCGGGTGGCCGGCTGATAGCTCGTCGCGATCGTGATCTGGCCACCGTCGGGCATAGCGCTGCGGGCATTGGTCAGGAGGTTCAGCAGCACCTGGCCGATCGCGTTGGCGTCGGCCACGCTGTCGGGCAAGGTCTCGTCGAGGCTCAGCGTGACCTCGATGTGGCCGCGGGTCAGGTCCTTCTGGACGAGATGGAAGATCTCCTCGACGACTCTGTTCAGGTTCACCGGAGCGCGAACTCCGGAGGACTGGCGCGCGAAGGAGAGGAGCCCCTGCGTGATGGCCGCCACGCGGCGCGCTTGCCGCAGGATGACCTCCAGATCCTTCCGCAGCTCGGCGGGGAGCGCGCCGCCCTCCCCCTCGAGCAGCATGACCTCGACCCGGGACGTGATGATGCCGATGGGGTTGTTGATCTCGTGGGCGATCCCGGCCGACAGGGTCCCGAGCGCGGCCAGCTTGTCGGCCTGCCGGGCCGCACGCTGGAACGCCACCCGCTCGCTGATGTCGGTCACGAACGCGATCGCGCGGGTTCCCTCCTCGGTGTGGACGTAGCTCAGGCTGACCTCGACCGGGAACTCGGTGCCGTCCTTCTTGAGCCCGGAGAGATCGAGACCCTGGCCCATGGACCGGACCCGAGGCGCGGCCATGTAGGCGGCTCGATGGCCGACGTGGCGCTCCCGGAGGCGCGTCGGGATCAGGAGCTCGACGGGTTGTCCGATCAGCTCGTCGCGCGAATAGCCGAACATCGTCTCGGTCTTGGCATTGACGAGCACGATGCGCCCCGCGGCATCCGTGGCCACGATGCTCTCGGACGCGGACTCGAGGAAAGCCCGCGACAGGGCTTCACTGCGACGCAGCCCGTCTTCCGCCAACCTCTGGGCGGTGACGTCACGGTGATGGGCTAGCCAGGACATCGCACGCCGCCACCGCGTCGGTGCCATCGGGATGGATTCTGGGGCAAGCGATCGAGGGCATCAAGGCCCGGGAGAGCTGGGGCGCCGTCGCCACAATGGAGACCCGGACGCCTCGGGAGGCGCTGGGCTCCCGTTTCGTAACCATCTGAACCAATGAATGTTCTCAGTGGCACCCTGGTTGCACTTTCCACCCGCGAGGCGAGCGGACGAAACACTTACCAGGAGGAGGAGCCGTCATGATGCGCGGGCTGATGCCGTGGATGGCAACCGGGAACCTGAAGCGGGAGATGGACCGGCTGTTCGA
>DATHMJ010000350.1:0-9319 GCA_035487215.1 Gemmatimonadales bacterium | reverse complement strand
CGAGCCTCTGACGAGCGCCGGTCGTGCGCAGGTCACTCATCTCGCGAGTGGCCTGGGCGGCACGGAGATCGGGCAGATCTGGACCAGCTCGATCGGACGCGCGCTCGAATCGGCCCGTTTGCTCGGCGAGCGGTTGAGGATTCCGGTTCGGATCGACAGCCGGCTGGACGAGATGCAATTGGGTCCGTGGGAGGGGCGCACCGAGGAGGAGGTGGCGCGCGACTTCCCAGACGCATACGCCCTGTGGCTCTCCCAACCGGACGAGGTTCGGGTGGAGGGGCGCGAGACTTTGGGCCAGGTGGCCGCGCGGGTCATGGCTGTCGTCGCCGACGCCGAGGCCGCCGCGATGCGGAAATCGGTGCTGCTCATGACGCACGTCGCCCCGGTACGGGTCGCCGTGCTGTCGGTGTTGCGATATCCGCTGGCGGCCTACAAGCGCCTGGTCGTGCCCAACGCCTCGTGCGTTCGCCTCGACCGTGTCGCCGAACAGGCTACTTGGACGTCGGACGGAACCTCCCTCAGGCTGGACATCGAACGGGCGGGATCCGTCGCTGCGTGAGGGGCCTCATTCTCGCAGCCGGGGAGGGCACCCGGCTGCGCCCGCTTACGGCCGACCGACCGAAGCCGATGGTGGCCGTGGCAGGGATTCCGATGATCGCTTACGCCCTCGATTGGATGAGGGCCAACGGCGTCACGGAAGTCGCGATCAACACGCATTACCGGCCTGAGCCGCTCGTTCAGTTCGTTGGAGATGGGGCGGCGTTCGGCCTGTCGGTTCGATACTCGCACGAGCCGGTGCTGCTGGGATCGTCCGGCGCGCTGGCCCCGCTTCAGACCTTTTTTCGCGACGAAGCATGCTTCGTCGTGCTTTACGGGGACGTGCTGACCAATCAGCCCCTCGGGCCCGTAATCGACGTACACTTCCAGGCCAAGGCCGACGCCACGCTCGTGCTTACCGAGGTGGACGATCCGCGACGGGCCGGAATGGTCGAGCTGGATGCCCAGGACGGCATCCATCGCCTCGTCGAGAAGCCACGCGACTGGCCCGCCGATTCCCGCTGGGCCAACGGCGGGATCTACCTCCTCGGTCCCGGCGTCTGGGACTTCGCCCCGAGCTCCGGCTATCACGACTTCGGCTTCGATCTGCTGCCCGCGATGCTGGCGGCGGGCCGCCGACTCCACGGCTTCCGTTCTCACGCCACTCTGGTCGACATCGGGTCGCACGAGCGCCTCGGCGACGCGACGCGTCTGGTCGAGCGTGGCGGCCTGCCGCGGCCCCAGGTGGTGCTCTCGTGCTGATCGCCCGCGCGCCTCTTCGGATCTCCTTCGCCGGCGGCGGCACCGATCTCGAGGCGTACTACCACCGCTATGGCGGCCTGGTGATCAGCGCCACCATCAACCGCTACTTCTACGTCGTCGCCACCCGCACGATCGACGACGCCGTCCAAATCACCTCCTCCGACTTCCGCATTTTCGAGCGTCAGGCGCCCGGGATCACGCTCTCCTTCGACGGCGAGCTGGGCTACCTCAAGTCCATCCTGCACGAGTTCGGCGTAATCCGCGGCCTGGCGGTCTTCACGGCCAGCGAAATTCCGCCGGGCACCGGCTTGGGCAGCTCGAGCACGGTCGCCGTGGCGCTGATCAAGGCGCTCGCGACGCTGTGCCAGCGGCGAGCGACCAAGCAGGAAGTGGCCGAGCTGGCCTCGTACATCGAGATCGGCAAGCTGGGCCGTCCAATCGGGCTGCAGGACCAGTTCGCCGCCTCCTTCGGCGGGCTCAACGCGATCGAGTTCACGAGCGAGCGGACGACGGTGCAGCCGTTGCACCTCCCCCTCGCCATTCGGGATCAGCTGGAACGGAGCCTGCTGCTGTTTTATACGGGAGCGTCGCGCAACGCCGCCACGATCTTGCGGGAACAGCGGACCTCGTCGCAGGAGCGGGACGCGACGGTCATCGAGAGCCTCCATGGCATCAAGCGTGATGCCGAGATCGCGCGGAAGGCGTTGCTCGAGGGCCAGGTCCGACGGATCGGCCAAGTGCTGCACGAGTCGTGGCAACGGAAGAAGCGTCTCGCCCGCGGGATCAGCAACGAGCGGATCGACCGCCTATATCAATTGGCGCTCGAGCACGGCGCTGCGGGCGGCAAGATCGCCGGCGCCGGCGGTGGCGGATTCCTGCTGCTCTTCTGCGAACCGGATCATCAGCCGGCCGTGACTCGCGTGTTGGAGGCAGAGGGCCTTGCCCGGATGACCTTCCACTTCGATGATGGCGGCGCACAGGTGTTGGTGAACTCGATGCCGGAAATTCCCGGCCTACATTATCCGGAGGGACGATGGGCTCCGTCTGGCGCCGCCTCCGTGTAGCGGTCATTGCCACCGACGCCGTCGTGATGCTGGCGGCGTACGCCGTGGCGACCGTCACGTATCTCGGAGTCTTGGAGGGCCAATCCGGCGGCCGGCTGTGGCCGCTGTACCCCTCGCTGGCGCTCACGGTCGCCATCGTCACCGTCGTGTTGGCCTGGGGCCAGGGACTCTACCGCCGCTGGGCCCTCCTCGGCAGCTACCCGCTCTACCCGCGGCTGGCCGGTATCGCCACGTACGGCGTGCTAGGCGTCATCATGCTGAGCTACTTCTTGGGCGGGCCGCCGTTCGTGTCGCGGTCCTGGCTCGGGCTGGCGTGGCTCAGCAGCGTCGTTGGACTGGCCGGCGGCCGCCTGTTCTGGCGCCGCTATATCCGCGCCCAGCACGCCCAGGGCCGCCTGCTCCGGCGCGTGCTCATCGCCGGCGCCAACCAGCATGGCATCGCCGTCGCGCGCCAGCTCCAGGACCATCGCCACGGGACCGAGGTCGTCGGCTTCCTGGACGACTACCAGCGGCCGGGCACGTTGATCATGCCGGGATTGGCGGTGGTGGGACACCCGTTCCATGCGGGCGAGTGCGCGGACGAGCTGAGCGTCGAGCAGATCGTCATCATCGGTGGCGCGCTGAGCTGGGAGAGCCAGCGGTATCTGGCGGAGCTGGTCACCCGTCCGGATCGTCGGGTCGAGGCTTGGGTCTCCCCCACGTTCTACGACTTGCTCACCACCTCCACTGAAATGACGCACGTCGGCCACGTGCCACTGTTGTTCCTCCATCCGACTCGGCTCCGGGGTTGGGGTGCCGGACTCAAGGGATTGGTGGATTGGACGCTGGCGCTGGGCATCGTGGTGGTGCTCGCTCCTGCGTGGCTCTATTGGTGGCTCAAAGCGCGGCGCCTAGGGGTGAAGCCGCTGGTGCGCGAGCGGGTGCTGAGCGCGAGCGGAGCGTTCGAGCTGATGGGGCTCGACCGCGCGGTAGTCGAGTCGCCGGTGCTGGCGCGGCTGCCCGCCCTGATGAACGTGCTGCGCCGGGAGATGAGCCTAGTGGGGCCGCGACCCATCCAGCCGCGTGAGCTGCGCTCGCACGAACGCTGGTGGACCAGCCTCGCGACGATGCGTCCCGGCCTCACCGGTCTCTGGCGGGTGAACACGGGCGATCTCAGCGTGGAGGAGCGGGTCGCGCTCGACCTGTACTACATCCGCAACTACTCGCTGAGCCTCGACCTTCAGCTGCTCTACTTCACGCTCAAGGGCCTGACCCGCATCCGCCGGTCGTCGCGGGCGCTCGCGCGCTGGCATCCCGAAGAGGAGCCGGCTGCCTCACTCACCACCCCGGTCTCCGTGCTGACCCCGGTCTCCGATCCGCGGGTTCCCGCCATCGTCGTTGCCGGTCCGGCCGCCGAGCTCGGGCGCTCTCCGTGACTGGTTCTCCCGCCGCGGCGCAGGCCGCGCGCTGGTTGAAGGAATCGGTCGAGGCAATCAATGGAATCGACGCCGCATCGGTGGCAGCGGCGGCGGAGCTGCTGCTCCAGACGCGCCGCGCGGGCGGCACCATTTTCACGGCCGGGAACGGCGGCAGCGCCGCGACGGCCTCGCATCTCGCGCTCGATCTGCAAAAGGCGGGGCGTGGGTCCGGTGGCAAGGGCACCCGGGCGCTGTCGCTCGCGGACAGCATGGGCCTCGTCACCGCCTGGGGCAACGACGCCGCGTTCGACCGGGTCTTCGCCGAGCAGCTCGAGGTGCTGGGCAAGTCCGGCGACGCGCTGGTGGTCATCTCCGTGAGCGGCAGCTCCCCCAATCTCGTCGCCCTGCTCGACACCGCGACCCGCCTTGGCATCCGGCGGGTCGGGCTGCTCGGGCGCACCGGCGGCGCGGCTCGCGCGCTGGTGGACGTCCCGGTGCTGGTTGCCAGCGACGACTACGGCTGGGTCGAGTCGGCCCACGTCGCGCTCCATCACGTGCTCACCTACGCCGTGCGCGACGCCGCGGCGGCCGGGCGCGGATGACCAACGGCACCCCCGCTCCCGCCCCCGCCCCCGCCCCCGTTCCCGTCGCGCCGGGTCGAGAGGAGCGGGCAACGGCCCACCATCCGAGCGTCGGCCATCCGGGAAAGCGCGCCTTGGACATCCTGGGCGCGGGTCTGGTCCTGCTGCTGACCGCCCCGGTGATCGTGGTGGCCGGCGCCGCCGTGGCGTTGACGTCGCCCGGGCCGCTGCTCCATCGGCGGCGCGTGGTTGGCTTGGGCGGGAAGGAGTTCGACGCCCTCAAGCTCCGCACCATGGTCTCCGATGCCGACCGCGTCCTCGCCGAGAACCCCCAGCTTCGTGAAGCATTCGAAGTGAACTTCAAGCTCGAGCGCGACCCGCGGGTCACGCCCGTGGGTCGGTTCCTGCGGAAGTGGTCCATCGACGAGCTGCCCCAGCTCGTGAATGTTCTCAAGGGCGAGATGAGCCTGATCGGTCCGCGAATGATCACCCGGGCTGAGCTGGGCAAGTATGGGCCCCAGGCCGGTCGCCTGACCGCGGTCCGGCCGGGGCTCTCAGGGCTTTGGCAGGTATCGGGACGGCAGGAGATAGAGTACACTGATCGGGTTCGGCTGGACCTGGATTATATCGACCACTGGAGCCTGGGCCGTGACGTCGCGATCGCCCTCCGGACCCCCGCGGCCGTGCTGCGGGGCCGGGGCGCCCGCTGAGGTCCGGGGCTCCCCAAAGCAAGGGGGATCATGACGCGGGCACTCGTCACCGGCGGAGCGGGATTCATCGGCTCGCATCTGGCCGACCGGTTGCTGGCGGAGGGGCATGAGGTTGCCACACTGGACGACTTCTCCACGGGCTTGCGCGCGAACGTCGCGGATGCGGTGCGGCTCTTCGAGGCCGATCTCTGCGACACGGTGGCGGTGCGCCGGCTGCTGCGAGAGTTCCAGCCGGAGCTGATCTTCCATCTCGCGGCGCAGATGGATGTGCGCCGGTCGACTCGGGAACCCGAGTTCGACGCGCGGGTCAACGTCCTGGGTGCGCTGGGCCTGTTGCGCGAGGCGATCGCGGCGGGCGTACGCCGCGTGGTGTACGCCTCGACCGGTGGAGCGGTGTATGGGGACGTGGACCCCGCCAAGCTGCCGGTCAAGGAGCTGCAGGTCCCGTTCCCGATCTCGGAGTATGGAGCGAGCAAGCTGGCGTTCGAGCACTACCTGAGTGTCTACGAGAGCCGCGGCGACATCGAATACGTCGCGCTCCGTTTCCCCAACGTCTATGGCCCGCGCCAGCGGCCCGATGGCGAGGCCGGCGTGGTGGCGATCTTCTCCGGGCGGATGCTCCGCGGCGAGGAGGTGTTCATCTTCGGCGACGGCCGCAAGACCCGGGACTATGTCTACGTGAGCGACGTGGTCGAGGCCAATGTGCGGGCGGCCGGCGGTCCATCGGGCGTCGTGGCGAATCTGGGGTGGGGAAGGGAAGTCGCGGACATCGACATCTTCCGCGCGGTGGCGGAGGCTACCGGGTACACTCGGCGCCCCACGTTCTCGCCGGAGCGGCCGGGGGAAGTGGCCCGGATCTGTCTCGACGCCGGGCTCGCGCGGGCCACGTGGGGCTGGTGTCCCACGGTCGGGCTCGATGCCGGCGTGCGCGGAGGGGTGGAGCACGTGATGGCCAACGGGTTGGCGCGAGGGGCAGCGCGGTGACCCGTGTCCTCGTGACGGGCGGGGCGGGCTTCATCGGCTCCCACACGGTGGACGCTCTCCTCGCCCGAGGCCACGAGGTGCGGGTGTTGGACCTGCTGATCCCTCCGGTGCACGACGGGACCGTGCCACCGTATCTCCCCCGCGAGGTCGAGTTCCAGCGAGGGGACGTGCGAGACCCGGGCGCGATGCGACGCGCCCTTCGGGACGTCGATGTGGTGTACCACTTCGCGGCCTACCAGGATTACCTCCCCGATTTCAGCACCTTCTTCACCACCAACGCCGCCGGCACCGCACTCCTCTACGAGCTGATCGTGGCCGAATTCCGGCGGATCTCGCTGGTCGTGGTGGCGTCGTCGCAGGCGGTGTACGGCGAGGGCCGGTACGACTGTGCCGGCTGCGGGGCGGTGTTCCCCGGTCCGCGCCCGGAAGAGCAGTTGGCGCAAGGCCGCTGGGAGCAGACCTGTCCCGGATGCGCGGGCGCGCTGCAGCCGGGCTGGACCGACGAGTCGGTGATGCGGCCGCACAACTCGTACGGCCTGTCGAAGCGCGATCAGGACGACATGGTGACGATGCTGGCGCCCCGGTACAAGGTGCCGAGCGTGGCGTTCCGGTACTCCATCGTCCAGGGCACCCGCCAATCGTTCCGGAACGCCTACTCCGGCGCGCTGCGAAGCTTCACGGTGCAAGTGGCGTCGGATGCGCCGCCGCTGGTCTACGAGGATGGGCGCCAGCTTCGCGACTACGTGAGCATCAAGGACGTGGTGCGCGCGAATCTCCTCCCGCTCGACCAACCGGCCATGGCCTATCGCGCCTACAACGTCGGCGGTCATCGTTCGGTCACCGTGTTGGAGCTGGTCCGCGAGGTGGGAGCGGCGGTAGGTCGAGAGCGCGACCCCTTGTTGCCGGGCCTCTATCGCGTAGGCGACACGCGCCACATTCGCTCCGACGTGTCCCGGCTCGAGAGCCTCGGCTGGTCGGTGCGCGAGCCCCTCGCCGACACGGTGCGGGAATACGTGGCGTGGGCCATGGCGGAGCCGGGCTTCCGCAACGAGGCCACCGCTGCGCAGGAGCGGATGCGGGCTCTCGGCGTGCTGCGCTCCGTCCGAACGTCGTGAGCGCGACCTCGATCCCCAGCGACGAACAGCGGCGGCAACTTCCGGCGGCGGACGTGTGGGATGGGCCTCCGGTCGTGCTGGTGCACGACTGGATTGGCGGGGTGAACGGCGCGGAGCGGGTGCTCAAGGAGCTGGCGACGCTTTTCCCCAAAGCCCCGATCCTGGCGCTGATGGCGGATCGGCGCGTGTTGCCGGCGCTCGGGATCGAGTCGTCGCGGGTGCACGAGAGTTACCTCGGCCGCGTTCCCCGGGCCATCGCGCTGCGGAAGATGCTGCTGCCCTGGTTCGCGGACGCGGTGCAGACGCTCGACGTGGGCGACGCGAGCCTGATCGTCTCCAGCTCGCACGCGGTGGCGAAGGCGGTGCCGCACCGGAGCTATCAGCGACATCTCGCCTACGTGTACTCTCCCATGCGGTACGCGCACGATCTCCTTCCGCAGTATCTGCAAGAAGTTCCAGCCGTCATGCGACCGTGGTTTCGGGGCGTGCTTCGCAAGCTGGCTACGTGGGACGTGGCGACCGCGCAGCGCGTCGCGCGGTATGTGGGGATTTCTCGAGCGGTGGCCGAGCGCATCTGGCGGACATACCGGCGGCGCGCGGCCGTGGTGCACCCTCCGGTGGACGTCGACGCGATCCCCATCGGGAGCGCTCGGTCCGACGACTATTACATCGTCGTGTCGCGCCTCGCCCCCTACAAGCGAATCGATCTTGCGATTCGAGCGGTGGCCCAGCTTGGCCGGCGTCTCATCGTCGTTGGTGACGGGCCGGAGCGGCGCAATCTGGAGGCTGTCGCCCGCGCCGCCAGCGCCGTGGGGGCAATCGACTTCACCGGTCGCGTCGCGGAAGCCGAGAAGTTTCGTCTGCTCGCCGGCGCGCGGGCGTTGCTCTTTCCTGGGGAAGAGGATTTCGGCATCGTCGGCGTCGAGGCGCTCGCGACCGGCGTCCCCATCGTGGCGCTCGGCCGAGGCGGAATGCTGGACATCGTGGGCGGCACCCGCACGCTGCTGGCTCCCGGCGCGGTCCGCGCACCGGGCGGGGTGCTGGTCGGCGAGCAGACGGCCGACGCGATGGCGCAGGGAATCAAAGCGCTGGAGGGCCAGCCGCTTAACGATCGCGCCGCCTATCGCGAGCTGGCCTCCCGATTCTCGACACCCAGGTTCCGGCGTCGGATGCTCGTGCTCGCCCGACGGACGCTGGAGCTGGCCTGAGGCGGTGCGGATCGCCCTCTTCTGCAACGACTACTGGCCCACGATCGGGGGAGTCCAGACGGCGGTTCGGGGGCTCGCTGGGGCATTAGCAGGGAGGGGCCATCAGGCCGTCGTGCTGACGCGCCAGCCGGGGGCGTGTCCCCCGACCGACGTCGTCGATGGCGTCCCGGTGCATCGGTTCGAATGGAACTTGCGCCCCCGAGCGACCTTCTTGTCCAGGGCGTGGGCGGCTCGTCGGAACGTGCGCGGTGCGATGCTTGCCTGGCGGCCAGACGCCGTCTACGTGCACTTCGTGAGCGCGCATGCGCTGTTCGCGTGGGACCTGGCGCGTGCCGCCCGAGTGCCCCTCCTGCTTTCCTTCCGCGGCAACGATATCATGCGCATCGGTCCTCGCAGCCTCGGCACGCGACGGATCTACGCGTTGCTGACCCGCGGTGCCGATGCGAACCTCTTCTGTTCATCCTGGCTGTTGACGCAGGCGCAGCGGGCGCCGTGGTTCCGCGGCGATCCCCAGCGAACCGGCCTGCTGGCCGATGCCGTATCGGTGGAGCCGCGGGCGGCCCCGGCGTCGCTGCCACCACAACCGTTCGTGCTGGCGGCCGGACGCATGGTCGACAAGAAGGGCTTCGACTTGCTGCTGCGCGCGTGGGCCGACCTGAAGGACAAGATTCCGGCGCGTCTCGTCATCGCTGGCGATGGCGAGGAGCGCGAGGGACTCGAGCGGCTCGCGCGTGACCTGGCGTTGGGCGACCGGGTCGCCTTCGCGGGCCCGATGCCGCACCCGGCCGTGCTGGGGTTGCTCGAGCGTGCGGCGCTCTGCGTCGTCCCCTCGCGCGAAGAGCCGTATGGGATCTTGGTGGTGGAGGCTCAAGCGCTCGGCGTGCCGGTCGTCGCCAGCGCCGTGGGCAACATTCCAGCCCTGATACGGGATCGGGCGACGGGATACCTCGCCGAGCCGAGC
>DATHMJ010000349.1:0-2407 GCA_035487215.1 Gemmatimonadales bacterium | reverse complement strand
GGGTCTTTCCTGAGCGCGGCCGTGACCTGCTGGCCCAGCCGGAACGTCTCAGCCAAGGAAGTGCCCGGCACCGCCGACATGTGGACCAGGTAGTGGCCCTCGCGGAATTCGGGCAGGAACGTGGCCCCGAAGAACGGCATGGTGAGGGCGGCGGCGACGCAGGTCAGCAACGCGGCCGCTCCGACACCCACCGGCCGGTCGCAGAGCCAGTCGAGCACGCGGCCGTAACCGCGCTTGAGCCAGGCGAGGAATCTGGACTCGTGCGCGCCTCCCGCCCGCCGACCCAGCAACGTGAGCGTGAGGGCTGGCGTGACGGTGAGCGCCACCGCCAACGAAGCGACCGTCGCCAGGATGTAAGCGAGCCCGAGTGGCCGGAACAACGCCCCCTGCACGCCCGACAGCGCCAGCACCGGCAGGAAGACCAACGCCACGACGAACGTGGCGTATACCACGCTTCCCCGCACTTCCAACGAGGCCTCCAGCACCACGGCGCTGGTGCTCCGGGGCGATCCCGCGGCGCGGTTCTCCCGGAGCCGGCGCGCGATGTTCTCGACGTCGATGATCGCGTCGTCCACGACTTCGCCCAGCGCGATGGCCAAGCCACCCAGCGTGAGAGTATTGATGCCGAAGCCGAACTGATCGAGCACGATGATCGCCGCGAGGAGCGACAACGGGATCGCCGTCAACGAAATGGCGGCGGCGCCGACGTCGGCGAGGAAGACGAACAGCACCCCGGCCACGAGCGCGGCACCCAGCAACAGCGACGTGGTGATGTTCCGCAGGGCGAGGTCGATGAACTCCGAGGGGCGGAACAGGTCCGCGTGCAAGGTCAGGCCGGCGGCGTCGATCGCGGGACGGAGCGCGGTCAGCGCGTCCTCCACCGCGGCGGCAACCACCTTGGTGTTCGAGCCGAGCTGTCCGGAGACGACGATCACGAGCCCGCGTTCGCCGTTCACGCCGCCTTCGCCGAAGCGAGCCTCCGGCGCCTCGGTCACTCGGCCGAGGTCACCCAACCGGAGGACGGCGCCGGCCTTCTCCCGCACCGCGGAGCGCGCCAGCGCCTCGGGCGTGAGGAGCTGGCCCTCGCTCTGGACGACGATCCGCTGGTTGGGCGTGTCCAGGACTCCCGCGCCCCGGACACCGGTCGCGCGCTCCGCCGCCGCCAGCACTTCGGGCAGACCGACCTGGAAGACCCGCATGCGCTCGGGCGCCAGCTGGATTTGGAGCTGGCGAACCTCGCCGCCGAACACCGCCACCTTCGCGACGCCGCGCGTGGCCAGGAGTCGCGGGCGGAGGGTCCAATCGACAAAGGTCCGCTGTTCCATCAGGGACTTCGTCTGCGACGTGATCCCGATGACGAGGACGGTGCTGGACGAGGAGGTCAGCGGACTGATGACCGGCGGAGGCACGCTCCGCGGCAGGCGCCCCAGCGCCTCGCTCAAGCGCTCGGCGAGCGATTGGCGCGCGCGATAGATATCGGTCCCTTCGGCCAGAACCGCGGTAATGATCGAGAGCCCCTGGATCGACTGGGAGCGGACAACGGCGATTCCATTGACGCCGTTGATCGCGTCTTCGATCGGCTTGGTGACGAGAATCTCGACCTGCTCGGCCGAGAAGCCGGGTGCCTCGGTTTGAATGGAAACCTGCGGTGGGGCGAATTCGGGGAATACGTCCAGCTTGGCGCCGGCCAGGACGCGGAGGCCGTAGACCACCAGGGCCAGCCCGAGGCCGATGACGATGCCGCGATGGCGAACGGAAAAGCGGACGAGCGCGCCGAGCATTCGGCGCTATTCGCCGGGCTCGTCGCCCACGGTTACCCGCGCGCGGAATTCCTCGGACAGGAGCTGCTCCGCACCCGTGACCACGATCGTATCACCGGGCGCTATGCCATCCGCCGCGAGAAAGCCTCCCGGCACCGGCCGATCGGTGGTGATCCGGACACGGCCGAAGTGACCAACTCCCCGCTGGAGATACACCCACGCGAGGCCTTCCCACTGCACGACCGCGCGATCGGGCACGACCACGCCGTGCGCCGGCGAGCCGCGATCGGGAACGCTGACCACCACGGCCGCGCCCGGTCGTGCGCCCCGCCAACCGCGCTCCGCCCGGTAGAGATAGGCCGGCAAGCGGGTCACCGGGTCGGCGGTAGGTGCGGCTCCGACGAGTCGGGCACGCACAGCTTTGGCCCCATCGGACGCCAGCGCGACACCCACCTCGTGTGCCGGGCCGGGCATTTCCGCGGGCCACGCCACCCGAACGAGGGGCGCGTCGTAGTCGGTGATCTCCAGCAGGAGCTGCCCGGGCTGCACCATCTCACCCGGCTGGGCGCCGACCTGGGTGACGATTCCGCCGCGGGGAATGGTCAGCGGCTTGGCGTCGGAGACCTGCGCGACCTCCCTGCCCCCGG
>DATHMJ010000348.1:0-4642 GCA_035487215.1 Gemmatimonadales bacterium | reverse complement strand
AGTGCTTGTCTTCCCGCAGGTTCATGTTGATCCGCGACCCGAACTCTCCCCCGAGGATCATGTTCATGGCGTCGATGGCCACCTCGTCGGGATTGTTCTTGGGGGGCGCTAAGTTGCTCGCGAGGACGACGCTCTGGATAGCGCCCGGCCGGTCGATGAGATAGACCGTCGGCTTCGAGGGAAGCGCCACCTGCTTGACGTTCTTCACGGGGATGTCCCCCGGTTTCCACTCCGCGAATACCCGCTCGAGCTTGGGCTTGATCTCCGCCATCGTGGTGGCACCCGTGACGATCAGGGTCGCGTGGTTGGGTTTGAACCAGGCGGCGTGGAACGCCTGCACATCGGTCCGCGTAATCTTGCCGGCCGACTCTTCGGTCCCCGTTCCGGTCCACGGAGTGGCGTACGCATGCCCCTCGCCGTATAAGAGGCCCGGTAGCGTGCGGAAGCCCATGGACACGGGATCCGCCTTTTCCCGCCGGATCGCCGCCAGCTGCTGCCGCTTCAACCGGTCGAAGTCGGGGGCCGGGAAAGCCGGGTGCAGCACCACGTCGGCGAAGAGGGCGAGCGACGGATCGAGATTTTCCTTCAGCGATTCCAACGACACGGTGGAATAGTCGAGTCGCGAGAACGTTCCCAGATTCGCTCCGAGGCGTTGCAGCTCGTCGCTGATTTGCAGAGACGACTTGCCGGTCGTGCCTTCGTCGAGCATCGCCATCGTCATGTTCGCCGTGCCGGGCAGCCCGAACTGGTCGGCTGCGAAGCCCGCGTCGAACACCAGGTCCATCCGGACCTGGGGGATCGAAGGTCGCTCGGCCACGATCACGTGGAGACCATTTGACAGCGTGGTTCGGTCGAGTGCGGGGAACGTCGCGACCGGCGGAGGGCCCGGTTCCGGGAGCTTCGAGCGGTCGGCCCCGGTCGCCGCGGTCTCGTACGCGGGGAACGGATTGACCTCCAACACGTAGTCTCCATCCGACAGCCACCGTTTCGCGGCGTTCTGCAGATCGGCGGGCGTCGCGGACGCGATGCGCGCCAGTCGCGCTTTGTACGCATCGGGACGCCCGGCGAAGATTTCGCCCTGGGCCAGGATGTCCGACTTGCCGCCGAAGCCCCCGATCCGTTCGATCCCCCGGATGAAACCGGCGCGGAACTGGGTCTTGGCCCGGGCCAATTCGGCCGGCGTCGGACCGGTCCGAAGGAACCGGGTCAGCTCCTCGTCGACCGCCCGCTCGACTTTGGTCAGGTCGTCCCCCGGACGTGCGGTGGCCTGGATAGTGAAGATCCCCGCGATTTCCCTGCGCTCGATGTCGGCGGAGACATTGGTGGCGATCTGCTCGTCGTACACCAGCCGCTTGTACAGGCGTGAGGTCTTGCCGGCGGACAGCACGTCGCTCACCAAGAGCAGATAGTCGGTATCCGGGGCGTTGGTGCCGGGGATGTTCCACGCCCGGTAGAGGCGAGCTTGCGGCACCCGATCCTCCATCACCCCGCGCTGCGTCCCGGTGCGCTTGGCGATCCATGGACCCTGCCGCGCCACCGGCGGCCCCGAAGGGATGTCCCCGAAGTAGTGCTCCACCTTCTCCCGCGCCGCGGCAGGTGTGATGTCACCCGCGACGACGAGCACCGCGTTCGCCGGCCCGTAGTAGGTCTGGAACCAGTCCTTGACGTCCTCCAGCTTCGCCGCGTTCAGATCCTCCATCGAGCCGATGACGGTCCACGAGTAGGGATGATTCGGCGGATAGAGCCGGGGAGTGACGAAATCCTCGACTTTCCCGTAGGGCTGGTTCTCGCCCTCTCGCTTTTCGTTCTGCACGACACCGCGTTGCTCGTCGAGCTTGGCCTGGTCGATGGCGCCGAGGAGATGGCCCATCCGGTCGGATTCCATCCAGAGCGCCATGTCGAGCGCGTTGGTGGGGATGTTCTCGAAGTAGTTCGTGCGGTCGTTGTTGGTGGTACCGTTTTGGTCGGTGACCCCCGCCTGCTCGAACGGCGTGAAGTACTCGCCCTTGTAGTTCTCAGTCCCGTTGAACATCAGATGCTCGAACAGGTGAGCGAATCCGGTCCGACCGGGTCGCTCGTTCTTCGACCCGACGTGGTACCACACGTTGACGGCGACGATGGGCGCCTTGTGGTCTTCGTGAACGATCAGCGTGAGGCCGTTCTTGAGGACGTACTTCGTGAACGGGATGTCGATCCGCGTTGCTCGAGGCGGCGCGACACCGGCGGAGCGCTGCGCTGCCGCGACGGTCGCGGTGCCGGTCGCGAAGATGGCCGCCAGCACGAGCCGGCGAATGAGCCCTGGGTGCACTGCGCCTCCTGGAATTCGACGGGGAAGGGTACTGCTTGGCTTACGGCCGGCGCCGGGTCGCGGTTTCATCGGGACTCACTGCCTGCCAGGTGTGTCGAGCACCTTCCTGGCCATCCGGACCAGCTGGTCCAACGAGAACGGCTTCTGGAGGAACTCGGTGCCGGGCGCGAGGACCCGGTGCCGCCCGATGGCCTCGTCGACCGTTCCAGAGATGTACAGCACCTTGATCGCCGGCCGGTGAATGGCGAGCTGGGCCACCAATTCGCGCCCGCTCATACCCGGCAGGAACATGTCCGCGACCAAGAGGTGGATGGTGCCCGCGTGCCGATTGGCGAGCTGGACCGCGGTCTCCGCGTCGGCCGCGGCCACCACGGTGAACCCGGCCCGCTCGAGTCCCCGCACCGCGAGCGTTCGGATCTGCTCCTCGTCCTCGACGACCAGCACGGTTTCGCCCCCCGGAACAAGCGTAGGGGGAAGATGGGATTCCTCCGTCATCGCAGGCTCAACAGTCTTCGGACCTCGCGCACTCGGCGCGCGAGCGGTTTCGGGGGTGGGGGAGGGCCATAGCCTAATTTAGCCCTGACCCGCTGGCGGCGAGTGCCCTCCTTTTCTAAGATTGGCCGATGGCCCTCCTCGACAGCAGGCAGCAACGCGCCGCGTTCCTCATTCTCGCCCTTGGCGTGGGCCTAGCCATCGCCGCGTGGCCCTTCACGACGGGCCTCGTCGGTGCGCCGGTGTTGTACATCGTTTTCGCCCCGTTACACCGCATGCTGTCCCGCTGGATGCCGCCCCGGTTCGCGGCGGGGATCACGCTGCTCATCGCCCTGCTCGTGATCGTGATTCCGGGCGGCGCGCTCATCGGCCTGCTCGCTGGCCAGGCGCAAGACCTGACCCGGGGCGCCATCGAGAGTCCCTTCCTCAGGCGGCTCCGGGACCTGCACATCGCCGGGTACGACATCGGCGCCCAGCTCGAGGAGATCGGCACGCGGGTCGCATCGATCGTCGGGTCCAGCCTGCTCGATCTCCTGGGGACGGCCACACGGCTGCTGATCCAGCTCACCGTCGCGTTCTTCGGCTTCTACTTCCTGCTCGTCTCCGCGGACGACGTCTGGCGCACGCTCGCGCCGTTCATCCCATTCTCTGCGGCCAACGCCGAGGCACTGCGCCGGCGGTTCAAGGACGTGACGACGTCGACGCTGATCGGCACCGGACTCAACGCCTTCGCCCAAGGGGCGCTCGTGGCCCTCGCGTTCTGGGTCTCCGGCCTGCCCAACGCGGCGTTCTGGGGCGTCGTGACGATGATCGCTTCCATCCTGCCGATCGTGGGCAGCGGCCTGGTCTGGGCGCCGGGCGTCTTGGCGTTGGCCCTGGAGCACCGCTACGCCTGGGCGATCGGTCTGGCGATTTGGGGGCTAGTCGTCGTGGGGCAGGTGGACAATCTCATCCGGCCGTGGGTGTTTCGGCGCTACGCCAGCATTCACCCGTTCGTCACGGTGATCGGCGCCATGGCGGGGATTCGCTACTTCGGGCTGCTCGGATTGCTCATCGGCCCGTTGGCCATCTCCTACTTCTTCGAGCTGATCCGGATGTACAAACAGGAGTATCTGGAGGGACGAACCACCACCGCCGCTTGACTCAGCCGAGGCCGGCGGGGTCACCCTGGCGGCGGTCGAGCTCCGCGGTCAGCCTGGTCCGGGCGATCCTGAAGGCGGTCTCCAACTCAACAACCAGCTCAGGTAGCGCCTCCCAGCGGCTCGCCAGCGCGTCCTGCTCGATCCGACGCACGACCTCGTGGACCCGGGTCGCCCCCAGGTTGCCGGAGCCGGAGACGAGGGTATGGGCCCAATAGGCTACGGCATCCTCGTCGCGGGCGTCGAGCGCCGCGCGGAGCGCGGCCACCTTCGGGGGAGCCTCTCGGAGGAATAGGTCGAGAATACGGGCCACGAACGGCGGCCCGCCCAGGCGCTCCAACCGGGTGAGCGCGGCGGGATCGAGATCCGGTGACACAGGGTTGACGGAAAATGCCGACGCGGGGTGAAAACGGCCAGGGGCTCACCGGTAGGGGTGCCGACGCCCAGGTGATCTGACCCGCAGAAAAAAGGACGGCGGGCCCGTGGGCCCGCCGCCTCCTCAACCGCAGTCGGGTCGAACGACCCCGAGGACTAGTTGAGCCGCACCAGCTCGACGCGCCGGTTCTGCGCGCGACCCGCCGCGGTCTTGTTGCTCGCCACCGGCTTGTCGGGACCGTAGCCCTTCGCCGTCAGCTGGGCCGGCGATACGCCGTTGGCCTCCAGGAACTTCTCGACCGCCGCCGCGCGGGCCGCCGACAGCCGC
>DATHMJ010000347.1:0-3347 GCA_035487215.1 Gemmatimonadales bacterium | reverse complement strand
CACGAACGCCACGTACGGCGTCCGCACATGCCGCAGCCCCAGGTTCCGCGCCTCGTTCGCCACCAAGTACCGCTCGGTCCGCACCAGCGTGAACCCGCGCAGGGCTGCCTCCATCGCGAGGTAGTCCCGCAGCGGCGGGGGCGAGTTGCCGTCGACGTATACCAGTGCGAACGGGAGCGACGTGGCGGCATAGATGCTCGCCAGCGAGGCTTCGGCCTTGCTGAACTGCTCCCGCGGCACCACTACGATCGTCACTTGCGGCTCGGTCATTCACGCCCTCCCGCCGTCGCGCCCCGGTCCCTTCGGGTTCGAGTGGCTTCGAGGTAGATCATCCCCTGGCTGAATCCGCCCAGGAGCCCGCCCAGGACATACGCGCCGTCGGAGACGTACCGAAGCGCGGAGCGCGCCATCGACCGGAAGGGGTGTCGGGCGTCGAGCCCGGGCGCGAAGTACCAGGCGGCCGCGACGGCAGCGCCCAGCAACGCGGTCCACCCCAGCGCGCGCGCTCCGGCAGCGAAGGCCGCTACGGCCCCGACCAGGCCCAGGTGCATCGCGTGGTAGCTGCTCAGAAAGACCATGCCCGGAACCGGCGACGGCAGGCTCAACACTCGGGCGATGCCGAACGGGCTGTCGTTGGTCTTTGAGAGATCGTAGCGGTAGAACTCGAGCCGCCGGGCCGGCCCGTGCTTCCGGAAGAGGTAGGCGTGCCCGTAGCCGTAGCGAAACCACTGCACGAGGAGTCCCCGGAGCGTGGACCGGTGAAAGTGGGTGACCTTGGCTGAAGGCTCGAACCAGAGCTCGTAGTCAGCGCGCGCCACGCGGATGCACAGGTCGATATCCTCACCCGTCGCGCACCGGCCGTCGAAGCCGTTCACGGCCTCAAGCGCGCTTCGCCGGAAGGCCGCGTTGGCGGTGGCGAAGAACGGATGGAAGACGCCGACGCCGTGGCGCGGCAGATAGCCCTTTCGGTACCCGCTCTTGGTGATGTCGATGATCACGTCTTCGCCTCGTCGCTCCGTCCCATCCGCATCAGCGTCTCCGCCACACAGAACTCCTCCACCAAACCACCCACTCGCGTCTCCGACAGGATCTCGCCGCCGACCGCGCCGATGTGCTGGTTCAGGTAGAACGGCCGGACCATCCGCTCGACCCATCCGGGCTCGGCGCGGCAGTCGTCGTCGCTGAAGAGAATCACTTCGCCAGTCGCCTCGGCGATGCCGCGGTTGCGGGCCGCGGGAATGCCGGGCGTCACCTCCACCACGACCCGCAGCGGGAGCCGCGCGCGGAACGCCTCGAAGACGTGCTCATAGCTGCGGCTGGAGTCGTTGTCCACCACTAGGACCTCGTCGGCCTGGAGCGATTGGGTCACGAGGGACGCGAGCAAACCGGCCAACATCTCCGGCCGGTCCTTGGTCACGACCACGACCGACGTCCGCAAACGGGCGGTCTGGATCACGCTCGGATCTCCTTCAGATAGGCGATCGCACCAGGAATCAGCTCGGCGATCTCGGGCTCCGTGCCACCAACCACCGCGTCGTAGGCCGCGTGCAGGGAAGCGAGCGCCGGGGGCAGGTCAATGCCCTCGCGCGCGAGCGCGCGCCGGATGGCCGGCACCGTGAGCGGCACGACGACCGCCCCGCGCGCCGCGGAGCGATTTACGACGACCAGCTGAGCGACCTTCCAGAACACCCGCAGGAAGTCGAGGCTGTTGAGCTTGTACACGGCCCGGTCCTGGAGCAGCTCACCGAAGAGCATCTCTTCCTCGATCAGGAACCGGCTGACCAGGGGCCCCCACCGCGCCTGCGATGCCGGCTCAATCGGCGCGCCCTCGAGACAACGGTCCGGTGCCGCCATCAGGGCGAAAACGTCCGGGTTGGCAGGCGACCAGAGAATCGACTGCCAGCTCTGCTCGATATCCTGGGCGTCAAGCTGAAACGCGGCGTTGGCCAGGCGGAGGAAGATCCGGAGCCGACGGCGCAGGGCCGGGGACCGAGCCTGGTGTTCCCGCACGGCGGCCCGGAGCAGCTCGAGCGACGGGGGCTGCGCCGTATCGCCGACGATGAGAAGCAGCAGCTCAGCCACGTTGAAGTGGACACTGGCGACGAGATGCGCTCCCTTCAGCGCCGGGCCCCACAGCCGTCGAATGGACTCGGTCAGCTCGCGCGCCGCCTCCAGGACCTCCGGACACGGCTCTTCCACCAGCGGCGCGTCGAACGTCACCGGCGGGCTGGTCGAATCGCCGGCAACGGGGTGGTTCTCGGCTTCCGCGTAGAACCGGTCCAGGCGCGCGAGCAGAAAGGCCGTCGTGTCTTCCACAATGGTGGGGTCATCAACCCGGAAGCCCCGGCGACGATGGGCCTGCAAGCGCCCGACCAGCGCTTGCCCGACCGAATCGAGCGAGGGCTTGGCCGCCTCCAGCGCGCCGGCCCGATCGAAGCTGAGGGCGTCGCCGCTCAGCCGGCGGATCGCCTTCAGCACCTCGGCGACCGCCTTGTAGCAGACGTTGTTCCGCGTCACCGTCTCGGTGCTGTACTTCCGGGTCTCGAGAAACCGCCATCCGAAGAGACTCCACCAGACCTTGATCTCCGCGAGGAGTCCCGCGTCCAGCGTGTCGGTGTCCGGCGTCGGCAACTCGCCGACGTAGTCCCGTCCGTAGAGCAGCTTCCAAGTGGCCTTGCCCTCGGTGAACCGGTAGCGGAAGTGGTCGTTCACACGGACATCGCGGCGAAGCGTGGCCTCGTCTACGATCCGCAGGTGCGCGTCGAAGAGGTGGGTGACGCGGGCGAGTCGCCCGTAGGCCCTCGTGAGCTCCGCCCGATCCGCCGACGTGAGCCCCTCATGGATCAGCAGGAAGTCGATGTCGCTGACCAGGGGCAGGACCTCGCCCTTGGCGCTGCCGCGCGTCAGATACACGGCGCGGATCGCGGGGTACTTTCGGAAGAGGCGCACGGCCCACCGGGTCGCGACTCGGTAGGCTCCCCGGTAGGCCTGCAGCATCGGCGGCACCGAGGTGGCGAGGACCAGGCGGCGGACTAGGCGGCGCGTCGTGCCGGCGCTGGCGGCTGTGCTCATGGACTCACCTGCTCGTACACGCTTTCGACGAGGCGAGCCGACCGGTCCCAGCTGTAATGGTCAGCGACGTGGCGGCGCGCGGCCGCCCCGAGCTGGTGCGCCAGCTCCGGCTCGTCCAGCATATGCAGTACGGCCCCGCCGAAGGCCTCGGTATCTCCATCGGGAACGAGCCACCCCGTGCGCCCGTGCTCCAGCAACCCGCCCGACCCCGCAAACGATACGATCGGCTTGGCGGCAGCCATGTAGTTGAGGAGCTTCTGCGGCACGCCCGAGCA
>DATHMJ010000346.1:0-4841 GCA_035487215.1 Gemmatimonadales bacterium | reverse complement strand
CGGCGTGATCAGCCCGTCCTCGATCGCGACCGCCATGCCGATGTGCACGTCGCTCCAGTATCGGATGTGGTCGTCCTGCCACCACGCATTGCACGCGGGATGCTGCCGGAGCGCGGCCGCGACCGCCTTGATGATGATGTCGTTGAACGAGACCTTGCCCTCGGTCGGTCCGGCCAGCATCGCCTCCCGCGCCTCCGCGACGCGCTCCATGTCCACGTCGCTCGTGAGGTAGAAGGTGGGCACCGGGCCGATCGATTGCACCAGCCGGCGCGCGATGGTCTTCCGCATCTGACTGAGCGGGACATCGGTGAACTCGGCGCCGGGCGGGATCGCGACGGGGCGGGGGACAATCGAGGGTGCCTGACCTGCCGCCGCGGGAGCGGGCGCTCCGGAGGCCGGCCGGGCCGCACGGGCCGTCTCCAGATCCCGCAGCACGATCCGGCCCTCGGGACCGGAGCCTTGGATGACGCGGAGGTCGAGGCCGCGTTCCTGCGCGATCTTGCGCGCTAGGGGTGAGGCCTTGACCCGCGCGCCGGACGCCGGAGCGGACGCCAGGGGAGCGGCGACGGGCGCGGGCGCGACGCCAGCGGGCGCAACGGGGCCGGCCCCTGCCGGGGCGGCTGGCGCAGACTTGGGTGCGGGGGCCCGCGGGACGGCCGCCGACGCGGACGCTGCGGCCGTCGCGCCGGCGCCGTTGCCGCCCGCCGCGGGGACCGCCTCGCCCGGCTGGCCGATGAGCGCGATGGGGGACGACACCGGCACGGTTTGCCCCGCCGACACCGTCTGGCGCAGCAGGACACCGGCGACCCGAGCCACCAGCTCCATCACCGCCTTGTCGGTCTCGACTTCGGCCAGCACGTCGCCCACGGCGACGGTCTCGCCTTCCTGCTTCTTCCATTCGACCAGGCGGCCCTCCTCCATAGTGGGGGAGAGGGCCTCCATCACGACTTGAGTTGCCATAGAGTGCCGGCGCTACCGTCGATTGGATGTCATCGATAGAGAACCCGTCCCACGGCCTCCACGAGCTTGCCCGGATCGACCTTCGCGGCCTTCTCCAGGTGGCGGTTGTAGGGCATCGGGACGTCGGCGTTGGTGACGCGAAGCACCGGTGCATCGAGCTGGTCGAACGCATCCCGTTGGATCACGTCCACCACCTGTGCGCCCACGCCCGCAAACGGCCAGCCTTCTTCGGCCACGACGCACCGGTGCGTCCGCGCGACCGACTCGAGCACCGTGGCGGTGTCGAGGGGGCGGATGGTACGCAGGTCGACGACCTCCGCCTCCACGCCCTCCGCCGCGAGCTGCTCCGCCGCCTTGAGCGCCACGGACACGGTCTTGGAGTGGCAGACGATGGTGACGTCCGTGCCCGAACGCTTCACCTCGGCCTGCCCCAGCGGAATCACGTACTCGCCGTCCGGCACCTCGCCTTTGGTGTTGTACAACATCTCGCCCTCGATGAACACGACGGGGTCGTCGTCGCGGATGGCGCTCTTGAGCAGTCCCTTGGCGTCGGCCGGCGTCGCCGGCATGACGACTTTGAGCCCGGGGATGTGCGCGTAGTAGCTCTCGAACGCCTGCGAGTGCTGCGCGGCGAGCTGGAGCGCCGCGCCACCGGGGCCGCGGAACACCGCCGGCACGCCGATCTGGCCGCCCGACATGTAGCGCATCTTGGCGGCGGAGTTCACCAGCTGGTCGATCGCCAGCAGCGCGAAATTCCAGGTCATGAACTCGATGACGGGCCGGAGTCCGGCCATCGCCGCGCCGACGCCAACTCCGGCGAAGCCAAGCTCGGTGATGGGCGTGTCCACCACCCGCATCGTGCCGAACTCGTCGAGCAGACCGCGACTCACCTTGTACGCGCCCTGATAGACGCCGACCTCCTCGCCCATGAGGAAGACCGAGTCGTCTCGCCGCATTTCTTCGCGAAGCGCGGCGTTCAGGGCGTCCCGATAGGTGAGGACCGCCATGCGTCAGCCGCCTCCCTCGGTGGCGTAGACATCGCGGTACAGCTCGCCCGGTTCCGGGTCGGGCGCCTCCTCCGCGAAGCGATACGCCTCGGCGATCTCCGCCGTGACCTCCGCGTCCATGGCCCGCACCGCCGGCTCGTCCATCAGCCCATCGGTCATCAGCTTCCGCGACCAGAGCGCGATCGGGTCCCGCTTGCGGTGCTCTTCGACCTCTTCCTTGGTGCGATAGTGCCCATGGATCGGGTCGGACATCGAGTGACCCATGAAGCGGTAGGTGCGGACCTCGAGCAGCGTCGGGGCCTTCTCGATGCGCGCGCGCTCCACGGCGCGGTCCATCGAATTCTTCATCGCGAGCACGTCCTGGCCGTCCACGACCTCGTTGATCATGTCGTAGGACGACGCGCGCTCGGAGATGTCGTAGATCGCGCTCGCGCGCTCGAGTGCGGTGCCCATGCCGTAGCGGTTGTTCTCACAGACGTACACGCAGGGCAGCTTCCAGAGCGCGGCCATGTTGAGGGCCTCATGGAAGGCGCCGTTGTTGACGGCCGCCTCGCCGAAGTAGCAGACCGCCACTTGCTCGGTCGCGCGGTACTTGGCCGCGAACGCCATCCCGGTGGCGAGCGGGATGTGTCCGCCCACGATCCCGTGCCCACCCATGAACCCGCGCGAGGCGTCGAAGAGGTGCATCGATCCGCCCTTGCCTCGGGAGCAGCCCGCCGCCTTTCCGAACAGCTCGGCCATGACGGCCTTGGGAGGGATTCCGCGGGCGAGCGCGTGCCCGTGCTCCCGGTAGGAACAGACGACGTAGTCGTCGGGCTGGAGCGCCGCGATGCTGCCGACGGCGACCGCCTCCTGACCGATGTAGAGGTGACAGAATCCGCCGATCTTGCCCAGGCTGTACGCCTCGCCCGCCTTCTCCTCGAACCGGCGGATCACCATCATCTCGCGGAGCCAGCGCCGATACTCTTCCGCGAGCGCCGCGTCGGTGGGACGGGCGGGTGCGTGCACGCGCCGCGCGGCGGTCGAGCCTGCCATCAGCGCCCCACGCCCCGTGCCTGATCGATCTGCGACCAGGCATGGTACGAGGAGCGGGTGAGCGGGCTCGATTCCACGTGGGCGAAGCCGAGCGATTCCCCGATCTCGCGCAGCTCGGTGAACTCCGCAGGGGTGTAGTAGCGGGCGATCGGGAGGTGCGCGTCGGACGGCCGGAGATATTGGCCAAGGGTGACGATGTTCACGTCGCTGCGGCGAAGATCCTGGAGGCAGCGCACGATCTCATCCCACTCCTCGCCCAGGCCGAGGATGATGCCCGACTTGGTGAGCCCATTGGGAGACAGGCGGCGGGCGCGGGCCAGCAGCTCGAGCGCCCGGTCGTAGCGCCCTCCCGGACGCGCGAGACGATACAGCCGCTCGGCGGTCTCGAGATTGTGGTTCAGGATGTCCGGCTCCGCGTCCATCACGATCTTCAGGGCCGTCTCCGAGCCCTTGAAGTCAGGAATCAGCACTTCGACCGAGGTGTCCGGGAGCCGGCCCCGTATTTCGCGGATGCACGCCGCGAACGCCTCGGCGCCGCCGTTGGGAAGGTCGTCGCGATCCACCGAGGTGATGACGACGTGCCGGAGTCCCATCCGCTCCACGGCCTCGGCCAGGCGCACCGGCTCGACCGGGTCGTAGGGTTGCGGTGTTCCGTGCGCGACGGCGCAGTAGGTGCAGTTCCGGGTGCACACGTCGCCCAGGATCATGAACGTGGCCGCCTTGTGCTCCCAGCATTCGCCGATGTTGGGACAGCGCGCTTCCTCGCACACCGTATGGAGACCGAGCTCTCGCATCAGGCCCTTGAGCTCGGCATACGTCGGTCCGCCGGGCGCCTTGACCTTGAGCCAACCGGGTTTGCGGGCGGGGAACAACGGCACGACGGTGGGAGAGCCGGAAGTAACGCTGCCCGCGCCCGCGTTGGCGCGGCGGGACAGCTGGACCAGCTCGACCTGCGGTACTGCCACTGCGCCTCCCGGATGCGAGCGAAGGGATTTCGACCGCCTCTAAGCTAGCCCCGGGAGGCCCTCGTTTCTACTGCTGTGGAGCCGGTGGTGGCGCGGTGGCGCTGCTGCTGCACGCCTGTTGAAGCGCCGCCGCGGCTTCCTTCGCCTCGGCGCTGGTCTCGAGGGGGTTCAGCACCGGTCCGGTCTGTCCGAAGTACTCGGCCGCGGTCGACGGCGTGACCTTCAGGTCCGTTCCCTTGGAGCCGGCCTGTACCTGAACCTCGAGTCGGTCCCAAGTCCTGCGGAACTGGACGTTCGAGAAGGTAATCTTGGGATTCACCCGTCGAGCGTTGGTGAGCAGGCTGCCCTTGTCGTAGGACGTGCGCTGGAAGCCCAGGACTTCGAACTCCCGCATGACGCATTGGAACGCATCAGGAGGGGCGAGCTGACTCTCGGACACAGAAGCGGTCGCGATGGCATGGCCACACGCGGCCAGAAGCGCGGCGGTCGCGACGAGCGCGGCGGTCTTGATCAAGGTCGGGCCTCGGACTCGGGTGGTGGAAAGCGAGCGACCCTCCGTAGAGGGTCGCTCGAAATGCGTACCACAGTATAACCGGTCGGCTTAGAAGAAGAGCATGAACCCGAGCGCCGGCGCCCACTGGGTGTTCTTCGAGCCCACGGTGACTCCGGCGATCTTGCCCTTGGTCCACCAGTAATCGAACTCGCCCACGACCTTGAGCGACTTGGTGGCCTGGTAGTAGATCCCGCCCGAGATCAACGTGTTCTCGGTGCGGAAATCGTTGCCGGCGGCGACGTCGTTGTTCGACGCCTTCAGGTAGCTGGAGCCGTAGCTGCCGGCGATGGTCACCTTGCTGCCGGTCGGCGAAACGGTCAC
>DATHMJ010000345.1:0-2779 GCA_035487215.1 Gemmatimonadales bacterium | reverse complement strand
CGGGCACTCAACGTGTTGGAAGCGGGCGCGGCCCACGCGGGCCCGGGCCAAGCCATCACGGTCGAGCTGGCGCGGGAAGCCATGCAGAAGCGCTTCGCCCGATACGACAAGGCGGGCGAGGAGCACTACAACCTGCTGTCGGCGTATCACAAGTCGCTGCGGGGGAGCGATCCCCAAGGGGCGCTCTACTGGATGGCGCGGATGCTCGACGGTGGCGAAGACCCGATGACCCTCTTCCGGCGCGCGATCGCGATGGCCGCCGAAGACATTGGACTGGCCGATCCGCACGCGCTGGTGTTGGCGGTTGCGGCGAGAGACGCGTTTCACATGCTCGGCCCGCCGGAGGGCTATCTCCCGCTGGCGGAGATGACGATCTATCTGGCCACGGCGCCGAAGTCCAACAGCGCCAAGGTCGCGCTCGGCGCCGCGCTCGACGCCGCGCGGAACTCGCCCGCGGCCCCGGTGCCGACCCACTTGAGAAACGCGCCCACGCCTCTCATGAAGGAGCTGGGGTACGGCGCGGGCTATCGCTACGCGCACGATTCGCCGACCGCCTATCAGCCGCAGGAATATCTGCCCGACGCGCTCCGGGGGATAAGCTTCTACATCCCGGGGGCCATGGGCTACGAGAAGAAGGTCGCCGAGCGGCTGGAGTGGTGGGCCAAACAAAAAGAGGAGGAGGAATGAGCCTCAGGATGGTGCAGCCATTCGCGACCTGATCACGATCCGCGATCCTGTCGAACGCGCGCTGCTCGTCGCCGCGCCGCGGAAAGGCTCGGCGGAGGCGCGCTCACTCACGGAACATCTGGATGAGCTGGCCCGGCTGGTCGACACCGCCGGCGCCGAAGTGGTATCCCGGGCGTCACAACACGTCGTTTCCCCGAACCCCGCCACGCTGATCGGTGAGGGCAAGGTCGAAGAGCTGCGCGCGGTGGCCGCCGACCTGGGCGCCACGCTCGTCGTCTTCGACGAGGAGCTGAGCCCGGTCCAGGGCGCCAACCTCGAGCGCGAGCTCAAGGTGCGGGTGATGGACCGGGCCGAAGTCATTCTCGACATCTTCGCCACTCGCGCACGAAGTCACGAGGCCCGTCTGCAGGTAGAGCTGGCCCAGCTCGAGTATCTGCTGCCCCGCCTGACGCGGATGTGGACCCACTTGTCGCGAACCCGCGGGGGTATCGGCCTTCGGGGGCCAGGCGAGACCCAGCTCGAGACCGACCGCCGCATCATCCGCCGGCGGATCCAGTCGCTCAAAGCGAAGCTGCGCGACGTCGAGCGGCACCGGGAGAACGTGCGGGCCGGCCGAGAACGGATGCTGGGCGTGGCGCTGGTGGGCTACACCAACGCCGGGAAGTCGAGCATTCTGCGGGGCCTCTCGGGCGAGCACGAGATCGTGGTCGAAGACCGACTCTTCGCGACGATCGACACACTCACGCGGGAAGTGGACGTGGGCGACGGAATTCGGGCGCGCGTGACCGACACCGTGGGCTTCATCCGGAAGCTGCCGCACCATCTCGTGGCGAGCTTCCGAGCTACGCTGGAAGAAGCGCGGGCGGCGACGGCCCTGATTCACGTGGTGGACGCGAGCCATCCGGATTGGGAGGAGCACATACACGTGGTCGAGGGCGTGCTGGCCGAGCTCGACCTGGCCGATCGCCCCGTCGTGGTGGTGTTCAACAAGATCGATCTGTTGCCGGATCCGAGTCAGCTGGCGGTGCGGGTGCGGGCGATCCATCCGACGGCCATCATGACCACCACACTCCGCACCGACGGTCTCGCTCCGCTCAAGGCGAGGCTGCGCGAGCTGGACCGGATCGGGCGAGTCACCGTGGTCGTGCGCGTGCCGGTGAGCGACGGCGCCGGTCTCGCGGCGCTCTACCGCCAGGGCGAGGTGCTCGGCATCAAGCCCGACGGCGTCGACCAGGAAGTCACCGTGCGGCTCGAGGGGTGGCAGGCGGACAAGTTGCGGGCGAGCGGCCGGGTGATCGAGCGAAAAGCGGCCCGTAAGGAAACCGCCTAAAGGCCTACTCCCTACCGGAAAGCACCTGCTCCAGAAGCAGCCACCGATTCATCCCGGCGAACTTCTGATGCATCTTCGTCGTCGGGGGCGGGGACAGCTCGTCTTCCTCGTTCTGCAGGTCGGCCAGCGCATCGATGCCCGAGTGCAGGAACTTCCGGAGTCCCTTCTCCATCGCCATGCCGGCCGTGCGGAAGTTGAAGAGCGTCGAGAACTGCAGGATGTATCCCAGATCGCCGAGCTGCTGGTTGGTGATCAGCTTGTTCGCCTTCTTGGCTCGACCGAAGTAGAGCGACGGCGACAGGTTGAAGCCGAGCATCTGATTCGGATAGTACTTCCGTACGCCCTCGCTGAACTCCTGCGGCTGCTCCAGCTCGGTATTGTTGAATTCCGGCCAGATCACGTCCACGCCCAGCTCGGCCGCTTCCCAGGCATCTTCGATCGCCATCTTGACGCCGCCTGAGTTTTGCCCGGGCAGGGCGCCGTCGATCGAGTCGGTGCGGGCGATGACGACGACGTCGACCCCGGTAGCCTGGGCCGCCGCCTTGATGCCCTTGAGCTTCGCCAGCCAGTCCTTGCGCGGCACCAGTACTTTGTCGCGCTTGGCCTTTCCAACGTTGACGATGTGACCGCAGGTGCGGTTGGTCGGGTCTTGGTTCTCGAGGTGCACGCCGGCCGCGCCGACCCGGATCAGCTCGGTCGCGAGCGTAAACGTCTGCGTGGGCCCGCCGAACCCGGCCTCCATATCCACAAACGCGGGCGGGG
>DATHMJ010000344.1:0-4749 GCA_035487215.1 Gemmatimonadales bacterium | reverse complement strand
CCAGAGAGGGCATCTTGCCGTTCTCAAGTCGCGGGATTGAAGCGACTCATGGCTCGCTCGATGCCCTCCTCCAACCAGCATTCCACCGCCTCCGCCATCGGATCGAGCAGGGTCTCGATCGCGTCGCGCTCCTCGGGTTCGAGCTCCGAGAGCACCCAATCGGCGAGGTCGCCGATGTCCGGGGGCTTGGCGCCAACGCCGATCCGCAGGCGCGGGTAGTCCTGCCGTTGGAGCGAGCCCTCGATGCTCTTGAGGCCGTTGTGCCCGCCGGCGGAGCCCGCCCCGCGCAGCCGGAAGCGGCCGACGGGAAGAGCCACGTCGTCCACGAGCACGAGGAGATGGTGGGCGGGATCGAAGGTCGGAAGCGCGCGGAGCGAAGCCAGCGCGGCTCCGCTCCGATTCATGTACGTCTGCGGCTTGAGAATCTTTACGTCGTGACCGGCAACGACCCCCGCGACCTCACGGGCTCGTTCGCCACGGCGGAAGGTGCCGAAGTGCCACCGCTCCGCCAGGTGATCGGCCAGCCGGAAACCGGCGTTGTGCCGGGTGTTCGCGTACTCCGAGCCGGGATTTCCCAGCCCCACGATCGCGTGCAGGGCCTACTCTTCGGCCTCGCCTTCGGCCTCCGGCTTGGGCTTCCGGATGAGCTCCGGCTCTGCCGGCGCGGCGGCGGCGGCGGCCTCGGCTTCGCCGGGGACCGCTGCGGGCGGCGCTTCTTCCGTGCGCGGCGCCACCACCGAGCAGACCGGCGACTCCGGCGGATTCAGGATCCGCGCCTTTGGCACGGAAGCCTCACGCACGAACAGCGAATGGCCGATGGCGAGGTTCGTGACGTCGAGATCGATGTGATCCGGAATATCGGCCGGGAACACCTCGACCTCGAGGGAATAGAGCACCTGATCGAGCACGCCGCCGAAATTGCGGACGCCGTCGGGAATGCCGGTCAAGCGCACCGGTACTGACACGGTGACCTTCTCGTCGGCCTTCACCTCGTAGAGATCGAGATGGAGGATGTCGATCGGGTGAAGCGGGTCGCGCTGGATCTCGCGGATGAGCGCCTTGACCGGAGCCCGCTGGTCGACGGTCACGTCGACGATGGTGGTGGCGGCGCGGATGCTCCCGAGCAGCCTGGTGAGGGCCAACGTTTCGATCGTGACGGCTTCCGACGGACGGTCGTGGCCGTAGATCACGCCGGGGACCCTGCCGGCGCGCCGGAGCGTGCGGGCGGCGCCTTTGCCCCTCACGGAGCGCGTCTGCGCGTGAATGTTCGCTTGCTGGGCCATCGCTCAGTCCTCGAAGAAACCGTGTTCTAGTCGAACAGCGAGCTGACCGACTGGTCGCTGTGGGTATACCCGATCGCCTTGGACAACAGGCCCGCGATTGAGAGCACGCGCAGCCGGTCGAACCGGCGTTCCGGCGGGATCGCGATCGTGTTGGTCACCGCGACCTCTTTCACCGGGGATGCCAGGAACCGATCGACCGCAGGGCCCGACAACAGGGCGTGCGTGGCGCAACAGTAAATGTCCTGCGCGCCGAGCCGCTTGAGCGCGTGCACCGCTTCGACCATCGTCCCCGCCGTATCGATCATGTCGTCGGGGATGAGGCAGTCCCGCCCCGTCACCTCACCGACCACGTTCACGACCTCGGCGATATTCGCCGACGGCCGGCGCTTGTCGATGATGGCAATCGATGCATTGAGGCGCTTGGCGAACCCGCGTGCCATCTTGGCCGATCCGACATCGGGCGCCACGACGACGAGATCTTTGAGCGCCTTCTGCCGATAGTGGTTCACGAACGCGGGCGCGGCATACAGGTGATCCACCGGCAGGTCGAAGAACCCCTGCAGCTGGTGCTGGTGAAAGTCCATGGCCAGCACCCGATCCGCCCCCGACACCGAAACCATGTTCGCCAGCAGCTTGGCGCTGATCGCGACCCGCGGCTGTTCCTTCCGGTCTTGTCGCGCGTAGCCGAAGTACGGGATCACCGCCGTAATGCGGGCCGCGCTCGCACGCCGAGCCGCGTCCATCAGAAGCAACAGCTCCATGATGTTTTCCGCGGGCGGGTTCGTGGGCTGGATGATGAAGACGTCCCGCCCGCGCACGTTCTCGTCGATCTTGACGAAGATCTCGCCGTCGGCAAACCGGCGGATCGTCACCTGGCAAAGCGGCTGGCCGAGATGCCCCGCCACCTCTTCCGCGAGGGGGCGGTTGCCCGTGCCGCTCATGAGGAGCATTTGGCTCCGAGCCTGTGAAAGATCCGCCATACAAGAGCCCGAAAAAGTAGTTGCGGAATATGGACTTAGTCAACCCGGAGACGAGACCCGCGTGAGGCGGACGCCTTAACGCCGCTTCTGGCTCGCCGTCATGTTCGCCGAACGTTTCAGCGGGTGGGCCATCACGCCTCCCGCACCCCAATGGATGGAGTGGTCATCATGATCCGCATTCGCCTTCTCGGCCTCGGCGCGGCGTTGCTGCTTTCCGGCGCAACCGCGGCCAGCGCGCAGTCGCCGGCGCCGTCCCCCGCGCAGCAGATGGCGCCCGCGCAGCCACTGGACGTTGCCGGGAACGGGTCCCCGATCCAGCACGACCGCCGGGGCCCGCACCGACGCGGGATGCGCCGGGACCGGCGACGGCTGCATCGCGACCACCGGGTGCTCCGCCGCGACCTCAGGAGCGGTGCGGGCGCAGAAACGATCCGCGCGGACCGTCAGCACCTCCGAGCCGACCGGCGGGCTCTGCGGAAGGACCGCCGGCACGCTGGCCGGAAGCACCGGCGCGCCCACTTGGGCGGCCGCGGGGTCTAAACCGCCAATCCACATCTGGGTCCACAGCCGTCCACAGGGCGGCGCTGGGATCGCAGCTCGCGTAAGGTGATACAGGGGGCGTACTTCGGTACGCCCCCGCACATTTCCACTGTGGATGATTCAGTCGAGCCGGGTAAAACTCGGGTCAGAATCCTCCACTCCATTCGGAGCCGCAGGCGCACCGGTGGGCGCCATAGTGCCCCGCATCCCGATAGCAGACGCACGATGACCGGCCCGGGCTCGGGTGCGTGAGGCACACGTGCTCTTCGCCGGACTTGGTCAGCGTGCGTTCGAGATTGCGGGCGATCTCACGAAGGAGGGAGGGGTGCGAGGGGGTGTGTATCGTCTGCGTCATCGTAGGTCTCCGGTCCGAGCCGCTATGCTACGACTTTAATTTCCACACCGCTAGTCCCTCCTTTTCCACGACACTGTCCACGCGTGCGGAGAGATCGAGGAAGTTCCGCGCGCCGCGCCGCTTACGGACTCGACTACAATTCAGTCGCACCGGCTTCTCGGAGAGGCGACCACGACAACCATCCCGGCAGCGAGAGCGAGCGGCGCAGCGTCGGATCAGACAGCACCCGTGATGGACGAAGCGACGCGTCGGGCGCAGTTGCTGAAGATGAAGCGCGTGGCGACGGGCCTCCTCGTGGTCGCCCTGCTCGTCTTCATCGTCGCGCGCATGTTCGAGCCCGCCTATCCGTGGCTCGGGTACGTGCGGGCGACGGCCGAGGCATCGCTCGTCGGCGGGCTCGCCGATTGGTTCGCGGTGACCGCGCTGTTCCGCCGTCCGCTTGGCCTGCCGATTCCGCACACCGCGATCATTCCGACCCAGAAAGACCGTATCGGTCGCGTGCTTGGCGGGTTCGTCGAGAAGCACTTCCTCTCGCGCGAGATCCTGTCCGCGAAGCTGACCGGCCTGCGGGTTTCGGAGCGGGCGGCGCGGTGGGTAGTCCGACCGGAAAACAGCGCGCGGGTGGCGACCCAGCTCGCGGCGGCGGTGGCGAAAGCCGTCGAAGCGCTTCCCGAAGCCGAAGTGACGGAGCTGATTCGCCGCGGCGCGGTCGCTCGGCTCCAGTCGGTGCGCGTGGCCCCCATCCTCGGCAACATGCTGTCGGTCGTGGCGGCGGACGATCGACATCAGGAGCTGCTCGATGAGGCGATCGGATTGGTCACGCGCGCGGTGGCGGAGAACCGGGACACGTTGCGGGAGAGCTTCCGCGAGGGCAGCCCGTGGTGGCTTCCCGGTGTCGTGGACGAGGCGCTTTATCGCCGGATCATGACGGCGCTCGACATGCTGCTCGCGGACGTCCGGGCGAATCCCGCGCATCCGCTTCGGCGCCGGTTCGACGAAGTCACGCGCGACTTCATCGAGCGGCTCAAGCACTCGCCCGATGTGATCGCGCGGGCGGAGGCACTCAAGCGGGACGTCCTGGACGACGCGTTGATGGACGCCCTGTCCAACTCGCTCTGGGCGCGCGTGCGACAGGCGGCCGCGCGCTACGGCGGAGAGCCCGACCCGGCGTTGCTCGAGCCGCTGCAGCGTGGCCTCGTCACTCTCGCCGAATCGCTGCTCGCGAACCAGATCCTGCTCTCCGAGCTCGACGCGTTCCTGGCGGCACAGGTGTCGGCGTTGCTGGAAGACCACCGACAGGAGGTAGGGGCGCTGATCGCGGATACGGTGAAGGCGTGGCCGCCGGGCTTGGCGTCGGAGCGACTCGAGCTGGCGGTGGGTCGCGACCTGCAGTTCATCCGGCTCAACGGCACGCTCGTCGGTGGCCTCGCCGGTCTCATCATCTACACGTGCATGCAACTCTGGTAGGCGCTGCTCAGCTCCGGCGCCGCCAGACGAGATAGGCGACGCCGGCGCTGAGCAGCGCCGCGGCCATAGCCCAATAGTCCAAGGCGGGTGTCGGGCGTCGCAGTGGTATCCGGACGAGCGGGTC
>DATHMJ010000343.1:0-2233 GCA_035487215.1 Gemmatimonadales bacterium | reverse complement strand
GCGCGCCTCCAAGTCGAGATCGCGGCGCCGGAGTGCGGTCGCACCTCACACCCACCGGAGGCTGGCAAATGTGCGAGCAGCACTAGAAGCGGTAGTGCAGGATGATGGTTCCTTTCCGGGACCAACTGGTGCTGTGCGCTTGCAGCCGGTAGTACAGGCGAAGGACCGGGGGGAACTCGGCGATCTCGGGTTCCCGGCTGAGCAGGATCTCCTTGACCAGTTTGAGCTTAGGGTACGTCCGCGCCGACGACGTGTGCGTTGGGGTGATCCGGGATCAGGCGCTCCCGGGCGGTAGTGACCGCGGGGAAGTCGACGTCGTACCACTCGACGGTGGACGGCGGGGCGAGGCGCTCCATCCGGGTGTCTAGCCCGGTGCCCAGGTCGAGCCCGACCGCGTCCGGGTGGCGGGCCAGGAACCCCGAGGCCACCTCGTCCAGCTTCTTCGCCCGCAGGGCGACGTTATTGATGAAATTGGTGTTGACGTGGTATTGGCGGTAGTCATAGTCGAGGGTGCGGACGATCTGGTCGGCCGTGGCGTCGCCGAGGATGGGATGCGACCGGCGGTTGTCGAGGGCCCTGCAGCACAGGGTCAGCCACAGGCTGTCTTCAAGCGGGGTGAAGGCCGGAAGGGTGATCGCCATCGGTTCGGGCCCCTTTGGTTGTGGTGGATATCGCGACGCGGACCGAGCCCGGTGCGCTGGTTCACCAACGCCTTGGCGAACGCGTCAAAATGACCGCCTTCCCCGTCGCCGCCCTGGCCGGCAGGACGGGCGGCCCCGTGCCCCGGTTGTCGTAATAGGGCTCGGTCCCGTCGACAATCACGCCCGGCATTTACGCAGCCCCGGGTCGCCTTGAAGCGATCCTTGTCTCCTTAACTCGCTAACTCGCGCGTGTGCAGGAGCGAAGCAGAACGCGTGCAGATGGTATGGAGCCGCTGGACGACCGGTTCGGCGGTGGCGATGTGATCAACGCGCTACTCGCTCGCGCTCACGGAGTGATGACCGGGAAGGCGGGATCGGGGGTGTCGAGCAATCCCATGAGCTTGCTCAGCGCCGCGGGTTCCCCGGTGTGCTCGACCCCGTCTAGGCCGTGCCCGGCCAGCAGCCCGAGGAGCAGCGGTTTCGTGAGAGTGAGTGTGAGGTCCACGGCGGCCTGAGTTCTGGGGTTCTGGGTCTGGATCAGCGCCCCGTTGGACAATCCCGTCGAACCAGCCCATGTACCGCTGATCGATGGCCTTGAGGTTGTGGCTGACCGACCCGTAGTAGCCGTGGGTGTGCCAGGCGGCTTCCAGCCCGGGCGGGAGCTTGAGGTCTTCGGCGATCTCCATCCCGGTAGCGCCGTTGTTGAGCATCCGCAGGGCCTGATCGTGCAGGTATGCGTACAGGTCACGCTGCTGGGACAGGTACCGGATGATGTTCTGGGTTCCCCAGGTCGGCCAGTGGTGGGACGCGAACGCGACATCCGACTCGGCAGCGAACAGTTCGATGGCCTCATTGAGGTAACGGGACCACACCCGCGGGTCACGGACCAGAGCGCCGCGCAGCGTGAGCAGGTTATGCAGGTTGTGAGTGGCGTTCTCGGCCATGCACAGCGCCCGCCGGTCCGAGAAGTGGAAGTTCATCTCGGCCGGGGCCTCGGTACCCGGCGTGATCTGGAAGACGATCCGAACCCCGTCGATCGTTTCCTCCTGCCCCGCGAGGCGGGTCTGGACATCGCCGAGGCAGACGGCTTCTTCTGCACCCAGGATCCAGAAATGGGCTTCGAGATCCACGCGGGCTCCCTCGCGGCGGCGAAGGAGCGCGCCGTCACGGCAGGCATCGCCGCCGAGATGATCGACGACCTGGTCGCTACGCTCCGGGCCGCCAAAACTGGCGGATACGAGTGGGTGACCTCGCCATTCCTTCTCGACTTGGTACTGCGTAAGCCGAAGGCGATGTGACGGTCGGCGCGATCGGCTAGGAGGAACCCTCGAACAACGATCGTTCGGCGGCGGCGAGACCCTCGAGCCGGGCGTCGAGGGACTCATAGGCCGCGCCGAATGCGTGAAGGAACGACTGCCAGTCCTCCTCGTTCTGCCAGCGGTCGATCGTCAGGAACCGGTCGGACCGAACAGCGTCGCGGTACAACTCGGTGCCCAAGAACCCAGCGGCGCGGCCAAACAGCTCGCCCCAGGCGCCGTCGGCTGCGTAGGCCGTGGTGAACGCCGCCGCGCGGTCACTAGGCACCTCGTACT
>DATHMJ010000342.1:0-2301 GCA_035487215.1 Gemmatimonadales bacterium | reverse complement strand
GGAGGCGCGCTGGCATAGCGAACCTCGGGGAAGTCGCGCGCGACATCGCGTTCGAGGTAGGTCGCAGCGAGCGCGCGGGTCGGCGGCTCGTCGGACAGCCGGCTGTCGAAGAACGCGCCGACCGCGAGTGTCGTGATCGCGTGCTGGCGCTCGGCTGGCATCACGCTGCACGCCGCCGATGCGCGGCAGGGCTGCGGCATCGCCGCCGGCAGGGGCGTGCCGCTGGCAGTCTCGTCGAACCTGGCCAGCAGCGCCGCGCTGCGCTCGACATCGAGCGTGAGGGCCAGCCACCAGCAGGCGAATCGATCGGGATCGCCAAAGAGCCGGGGAATACCGGTCGCGACGTCGTCGAAGCCGACGTGCGAGGCGCCGGCGATCGACACCAGCGCCCCATCCGGCACGCGCTCGACCGCCAGCGGCGCGTTGGCGGCGTAGTCGACCACCACGTCGGCGTCGCCGGCGATCATCAGGAACGGGACCGCCGGGCCAGCGAAGTAAAGCGGCCCGAACAGCGCCAGCGGGCCGGCAATCGACACCGCCGCGGCGATGCGCGGGTCGCGGAGCTGCGGGTCGAAGGCGATCATCGTGGCGGTCATGCCACCGAGCGACAGACCCATCACGCCGATCCGCGCCGGATCGATGCCGCCGAGGAACGGTCGCTCGCTCGCGTCCCAGCCGAGCAGCCGGTCGATCACGAAGCGGAGATCGGCCGGCTGATTCACCACGTCCTCCACGCGGGGCCCGCCCGGAGCCCAGCGCCGGGTGAAGGGATGGTCTGGCGCCGCGACGACGTAGCCGCGGCTCGCGAGGTACTCGGCGAGATACCGCCCACCGAAGCGGTTGCCGAGGAAGCCGTGGCTATAGAGGACGAGCGGGTGGGGGCCCCGCGGCGTCGGCCGGGAACCAGACGGTGGTAACGAGCGTGCGCGGCGTCAGGGCCACGCTCCGGGCGCCGCACGATGTTCGCGGTCGCGCTCTCCGGATCGAACACCACGCCTCGGGGCTCGGCTTCCCGGTTGACGAGGTCCTCGCGCGCTGTGAGGACCTCCGTCAGGCCGGGCTCATCCACCACGTACCCCCTGCGTCTCATCGCACCGCTTGCGAAGCGCGCCCGGGGGCCGCTGAGAGGACGCCATGCCTCGGTGCGCAGGCCGCCGACCGAATGGGGCGCCGTGCGCGGGCCCGACCCCGCTACCGCGGAGCAGCGGAAAGCGGAGCAGGCCCGTTCAATCGCCGGCCAGCGCCGGGCGTTAGTTGGGCGGCAAGAAGAGCGCGCCCGAGAGGCGAAGCGCGTCCGCGGCCTGATCAGTCCAGGCAAAGGGTGAGGGCACCGTGGTAGTACACCCGGCGTGTGGAGGCCGAGGGGGTAGTCGCGACGCTACCGCGTCACGCCCTAGCGCTCCCGCGCTCACTTCTCTTGCCTGCGAGCCCGCGCACCACGCAGGGCGGCGGCGGCCCGCGTCTGCGCGGCTTTCCGCTCCTCCGCCATTGTCGGGTCGTGCGAATAGCAGAACGACGATCCGGGCCGCCTCGGGGACGCACACGGCTCGCCGTCCGATCGGCGGCTTTCGCACCGCGGCGCCTTCGGGGCCATAGAGGATCTGTGCTCTCGTCTGGGGTCGGGGGGGTGCCCGGCGCCCTTCCTTCCCCGTCCTTCATATCGACGGAGCAGGTTGGGAACTTAAGGTTCGGCCTGCTCGCCCTAACGAGTTCGCGATGTCCCCCCGATTCTGGAAAAGACCCCACCGGAGCGCGCCGTCGATCCCCTCTATTGCGCCCGGCAACGGAACGGGCGTAGCCTGCATTCACTCCTTGATACGCCCGCCGCTTGGCTCTCCTCGCGCGTACCCATCGAGCGCGCTGTTGGCGCCTCAGTCTCTCAGAGCCAAGCAGGAGCGGCCCATGATGGATGGGACGCATCGGGTAGAGTTCGACGACGTGCATGTAGTCGGCGCCAACGATCTCGTCATGCTGGGCCAGATCGGCAGCCGTATCGTCGAGGTATCGCCGCACCACATCCTCCCCGGGACGACGATCTCGGGCCAGGGTGACCGGGGGGCGGCTGGTGCTTGCGCGACCACTGGCGATCAAGCTCGGGCTCGTCTGAGACCTAGGGGTATCTCGCTACAGGGTGAGCCCGAGAGGCCGGCGTCGGTGGTGGTCGGTCGGGACACCGCTTGAGGACCCGCCCATTTCCGGCCGAGTCGGTGACTGGTGACCGAGCCCTAAGGAGGCCAGCGTCCTCTGTCTACTTTCCCTTGCGCCTCTTCGACAGACCTGCCTACGTTTCGCCCCCTTAGG
>DATHMJ010000341.1:0-3634 GCA_035487215.1 Gemmatimonadales bacterium | reverse complement strand
TGAAGGCCAGGCGGTCCGCGCCATGCGACCACGAGAGCACGGGCGAGAGCGGCGTGATCCCCTGCGCACCGGTGTAGAAGTCGGTGAGCTGGTAGACGTCTTTGGTGTCGAAGTCGTACAGGAAAATGTTGCTCACGCCGTTCCGGTCGGACACGAAGGCGATCGACCGGCCGTCCGGCGCCCACTGCGGGCTCACGTTCTTGCCCTGATCCATGTGCGGCAGCACCTCGATCGTGCCGGTGTCGAGGTGATACAGCGCGATCCGGAAGTTGCCGTACTTGAGCGTGCGGAAATCGGTCTCCGGTCCGCGATCCGTGGCGAACGCGATGGTCGTGCCGTCCGGCGACCACACCGGATGCAGGTCGGCGTACTTGTCCTCGGTGAGGCGCTTGAACCCACTGCCGTCCCGATTGATGACGAACAGGTCGGTGAGGCCGCCGTCGTACCCGGTGAACACCAGCCGCTGACCGTCCGGGCTCCAAGACGGGGTCGTGACGCCGTTGAGCTTGATCGCCATGGACTTCACTTCGCTGTTTCGCGGCACATCCACGATGACGAGATTGTCGCGCGGCCCGCGCTTGGCGGCAAAGGCGAGGTAGCGTCCGTCCGGCGACCAGTTGGCCTGGGAGTTGATGAACCGGTACGTCTCGTAGTTGCTCGACTGGGTGGATTTGAGGATCCGCCGCTTCGGCTCACCGGTCTTGCCGTCGGCCAGCCACATGTCGACGAAGTACCAGTCCCGCTCCCCGAAGTAGACGACCTGGCTGCCGTCGGGCGACAATGCGGGAGCAAGGTGCAGCGTCCCCTTGTCGCGCTTCTCGGTCAGCAGCTCCTGTGACACGGCCCGCGCCCGGACCCGCGATCCGACCTCGGGCAGGTATTTCGCCTGCACCGCGTCGCGCCATTGGGTCGAGAGCTGCGGGAGCGAAAGGCCGGTCACCCGCTTGAACGACGCCTCGATCCCGCCCTGGATCGACCCGCGGAGGATCTCGCCAATCGCCTCGTCGCCCCAGCGCTCGCCGATGTAGGCCCAGAGCGCGTGCCCGAACCGGTACGGAAAGATCCGTGGGTCGTAGGTGAGCTGCTCGATCGTGGGGAGCTTGTTTTCGAGCGCGGCATCCCGAAGCCACATCGCGGTCTCGGGGTTGACCGGGCCGAGCGACATGTACTCCGCCATGCCCTCCATGAACCAGAGTGGGGGCTGCACTTGCAGCACCCCTTGGAGCGCGGAGCCGCCCCGCCCGCTCGAGAAGACGTCCAATTGGAACTGGTGCGTCATTTCGTGCGTGAGGACGTGGTCGATGTCGGCGTACGACCCCGTCAGCGGCATGATGTTGCGCTGCTTGAAGAAGTCGGTGAAGCCGCCGGTCCCTTCGCCCACGTCGCCGGGGGTGGTGTTGGTCTGGGAGAAGTCGGAGTGGGAGGCGTAGAGAATGATGGCCTTCCGCTCCTTGAAGCGGTGGCCGAGGATCTTCGACAGCCGAGCGTAGGAACGCTCGGCGATGCGGGCGGCGTCCATCGCGGCCTCCCGCTCCACCGGATAGAAGTGGACGTCGAAGTGCTCGGTCTGGATGATCTTCCAGTCGAACGACTCGTACTGGACCTTGTTCTGGCCGAAGTACTGGGCCGACAGCAGCGCCGGCGTGCCGAGCGCGAGGGCGAGCACCGCCCCGCAGCGTCGCAGCATAGACGAGACCCCGCTCACGAAGACCGGATCAGAAGCTCCGGGGCGTCCCCCCAAAGCCGCTCCAGCTGGTAGAACGCGCGCGACTCCGGATGGAAGAGATGTATCACGAAATCGACGAAATCGATGAGTACCCACCGTCCCCCCAGACCTTCCACATGGTGCGTGCGATGACCGCCGCGTCCCAACCGCTCCATTACGTGTTCCGCGATGCCTCGGACGTGGGCATCGGACGTGCCTGACGCGATGACGAAGTAGTCGGTGGCATCACTCAGACCGCGCAAGTCGAGCACGACCGGCTGCACGCCCTTCAGATCGTCGATCGCCTCCAGAGCCAGCCGGAGCGGCTCAGGCATGCGCGGCGTCACGCCCTCCACCCGTCGCTCACGCGCCCGTGCTCCAGCCGGGTGGGGGTGCCGTCTTCCACCTGGTAGAACAGGCCCCAGGCACCTTCGCCCACGTGCGTGCCCAGGACGCCGGTGGCGAGCGAGACGAAACAATCCCGCGGGCGATAGGCCGCCACCAGCGCGGTCCGGATGCGCTCGGCGGCCTCGGGGGCCTCGGCGTGCACCACGCCGAAGCGCACTGCCTTGGGGCGAGGGGTGAGGCGGCGCTCCAGCAGCGCCAACACCCGCGGCACTACGTTGTCGCGGCCTCGCACCCGATCGACCGGAACGATCCGACCGGCCTCGTCCAACGACAGGATCGGCTTCACGTCCAGCATGCCGGCGAGCCAAGCCTTGCCCCGCGTGACGCGCCCGGACCGCAGCAGATTGTCGTAACGATCGACGGTGACGAAGACGCCCGATTGTTCGCGGACCCGCTCCAGCTCCCCGACGATGTCTTCCGCCCGCCACCCCGATTCCGCCAGCTCCGCCGCGCGGAGCGCCAGCATCCCCAGACCGAGCGACGCGGTCCGGCTGTTCATTACGTGCACGCGATCGAGGCCCGCCGCCTTGGCCGCCGCCTTCCCCGATTGATAGGTGCCGGAGAGCGCGCCCGAAAGCGTGAGCGCCACGACCTCATCGGCTTCACCGATCGCATCCCGGAACACGCGCACGAACTCGGCCGGGGTCGGCTGGGAGGTCGTCGGCAGGTCCTTGGCATTTCGGAGCCGCCGGTAGAAGTCTTCCGGCTTCAGTTCTACGCGGTCGCGAAAGCTTTCGTTGCCGAACAGTACCTGCAGCGGCACCATCGAGATGTGGTGCCGGTCGAGCACCGCGTCCGCGAGATCCGCCGAGCTGTCCACCACCACCGCGACCGGACGCCGCTCCCCGTGGGAGAGACGCCGGTGCTGGGCCCGCATGTCCTCGGCCTTCGTGGTCTCGATCCGTCCCCAGCGCTCAGCATAACTAAAGACGGCGTCAGGCGTATCGGTGTGCACATGGACCTTGAGCACGTCCGCCATGACCGCGACCTGGACCGAGCCGCCGAAATTGCGCATCGCCGCGCGCACTTCATTGGCCGGGGGGAGTTGGGCGCCGCGGACCAGCACCTCCGTGCAGTACTGGAAGTCCCGCTCGGCGGCCACCTCGACCATCGCCGCCGCGAACGCCGGCGGGGCCGAGTCCGCGCTTGCCGGGTCCGCCGGCAGAATCGGATCGCCCTCGATGAAGCGCACGACGCCCTCGATCATCCGGACGAACCCCTTGCCGCCCGCGTCCACCACGCCGGCCTCTTTCAGGACCGCCATCAGCTCCGGCGTGCGGGCGAGGGCTCGTTCCGCTTCCGCGAGGAGCTGGGCCATGAACTCGCCGATGTCGGTGGAGTCGGCGGCGGCGCGTTCCGCGGCGGCAGCGGCCTCCCGGGCCACGGTGAGAATCGTGCCCTCGCGCGGATCGTCGAGCGACTCGTAGAGGCGGTCGGCGCCGCGGCGCAGTCCGGCGGCGATGTCCTGGGTCGAGGCTTGGGTCCGATCGCCAAGCGCCTCGGCGAATCCCATTAGGAAAT
>DATHMJ010000340.1:0-3797 GCA_035487215.1 Gemmatimonadales bacterium | reverse complement strand
CAACGAGCAGTGGGGCGTCTGCCTCGAGGGGGAGTGGATCCGCATCCAGGACGGCGTCGAGCACCCGGTCAAGGCGGGCGACTTCTGGCAGACTCCGCCGCACGTGCCGCACGGCGGTCGCGCCACCGACAAGCGGGCGGTCGTGCTCGACATCTTTTCGCCGCCGCGCGAGGAGTACAAGAAGGCGGGCTCCGGGTACAAGTAAGGAGGAGGGCGGGCGGGGGCGGGGGGCGGGGCGCGCGGCAGCCGTGCCCTCGTTCGATACCCCACTCACCGGGCGCGGCCGCCGTGCGCCCCGCCCCCCGCCCCCGCCCGCCCTCGTCTTTTCATGTGCGGGACCCGCGTTCTTGCTCTCGATCTCACTGTCGAAGCAGTGCCGGTGCAGGGCTTCCCTCATAGCTTCATGTGGGGGTCGAGCCAGTCGCGGAGGGCGTTGCCCATTAGGTTGATCATGAGCGTGGTGACGAAGATCGCGAGTCCGGGGAAGGTGGCGATCCACCACGAGTTCAGCATGTAGAGACGGCCTTCGCCGAGCATGTTGCCCCACGCCGGGGTAGGCGGCTGGATCCCCAGGCCCAGGAAGGACAGGAACGATTCGAGGATGATCACCTGAGCCACCTGAAGCGTCGCGATCACCACGATCGCCGAGGTGAGGTTGGGGAGGATCTGCCGGAAGACGATGCGGAGATGGCTCATGCCGAGCGCGCGGCCGGCCAGCACGAACTCGCGCTCGCGGATGGCCATCGCTTCCGCCCGTACCACGCGGGCGTAGATGGGCCAGCCGGCCACGCCGAGCACGATGATCATGTTGACCAGGTTCGGGCCAAGCACCGCGATCACCGCGAGGGCGAGCAGCACGAAGGGAAAGGTCAGCATGACGTTGACCAGGGTCATGATCGACCAGTCCGTGCTCCCTCCGAAGTAGCCGGCGGCGAGCCCGAGCAGCACCCCGATGGTGGCCGACATCAGCACCGCGGACACTCCCACCACGAGCGACACGCGGCCCCCGAAGATCATGCGGGAGAGGAGATCGCGCCCGACCTGGTCGGTGCCGAGCAGATGGCTGGACACGCCGCCCTCCATCCACGCGGGCGGCCCGAGGCGGTGACGGATGTTGACCGCCAGTGGATCGTGGGGCGCGATCCACGGGGCGAACACCGCGCTGCCGACTATCAGGAGTAGAACGGCGGTCGCTCCGAGACCCCAGCGGAGCCGGCCGAGTCGCCGGAGGGTCGCCCGCTCCCGGGGCGCCGCCGGCGCCGCCTCGCCGAGGGCGACGAGGTCCACCTTGCCTTCCGCGCTCACCGTGGTCACGCGCCGGTCCGGATACGCGGGTCGATGAACGCCACCGTCAGGTCCACCACCAGGTTCACCGCCACGATGACGAGCGCGAGCAGGATCACCGCGCACTGGACGACCGGGAAGTCCTGGTTGCGGATCGACTCCACGGTGAGGGTGGCTACCCCGGGCCACGCGAAGACGGTCTCGGTGATGATGGCGCCGCCCAGGAGCTGGCCGAACTGCAGGCCGAGCACGGTGATGACCGGGATGCACGCGTTGCGGAACGCGTGCTTGATCACCACCGTCGGCTCGGCCACTCCCTTGGCCCGCGCGGTCTTGATGAACTCCATGTTCATCACCTCGATCACGCCGGAGCGCACGAGGCGCATCGTGATGGGGGCGAGGGCCGCGCCCAGGCAGAATGAGGGCATGAGGAAGTTCTGCCACGAGTCGTAGCCGGAGGCCGGCAACAGCCGGAGCCGCACCGCAAACACGATGATGAGCATGATGCCGAGCCAGAAGAGCGGGACGGCCTGCCCGGCCACCGCCACCGCGGTGCACAAGCTGTCGATCCACGAGTGGCGCTTGAGAGCGGCGAGGATCCCGAGAGGCAGCGAGATCAGCAGCGCGACGAAGAGACCGGCGAAGGTCAGGTAGATCGTGGGCGGCATGCGCTCGACCACGAGCCGGAAGGCGGGCGTGTCCGCGTACCACGATTTGCCGAAATCCCCCACCACCGCGCCGGACAGGAACTTCCAGTACTGAACGTAGAGTGGCCGGTCCAGACCGAGGAGGTGCCGGTAGCGCTCGAACTCGTCCTTGCCCGCGTTTTGCGGCAGCAGGAGGAGGACCGGATCACCGAGCACGTGCAGGATCGCGAAGGCGAGGATCGAGATGCCGAGGATCACCACCAGGAGCTGGACGAGCTGGCGGGCGATGTAGTGTCGCATGACGACGGGAGGTCCTCGCGGCCCTCCCCCCTCACCCTACCCTCTCCCGGCCGGGGAGAGGGTGGGGTGAGGGGCGAGAGGGCGCCGCGAAGGAACGAGGACCTACTTCTTCCGCGGCGTCACGACGAACATCCGGTCGACCTCGTCGCGGGGAGCCTCGTAGTCGATGCGGTTGCTGACGCCCCACACGCCGCGCAGGCCCCACTTGAAGAGGTAGGCCGCGTCGTCGTGGACGAGCCGCTGGGCCTTGGCGTAGATCTCCGCGCGCTTCTTGAGATCGAGCGTGGAGCGGCCCTGGAACACGAGATCGTCGAACGCCTTGTTGCAGTAGTAGCTGTACGGCTGATTGCACGTCATGACGTCGTAGAAGATCGCGTCCGCGTCGAAGATCGAATAGTAGCCCCACGACCACTCGAACATCGGGTCGGGCTTGCTGTCGCGAACCAGGTTGGTGAAGGGGCCGCTCTCGCCGACCATGCGCGCCTTGACGCGGATGCCCGCCTTGGCGAGGTCGGCGGAGATGGCGTCGGAGGTCTGGATCAGGCCGGGCTCCACGATCGGCTGGGTGCGCATGAACCCGACCTCGAGGCCGTTGGGGAAGCCGGCCTCGGCGAGGAGCTTCTTGGCCTGGACCAGGTCCTGCTTGTAGGGCTTGACGCTCGGGTCGTAGCCGAAGGCCATCGGATTGACGGTGGTGGCTGTGCGGTCGCCGAGGCCGTTGAGCACGTGCTTGATGATCGAGTCGATGTCGGTCGCGAGATTGACGGCCTGCCGCACCCGCTTGTCCTGCATCGGGTTGGGGCCCGACCGGCCGGCCTGGTCGAGCTGGATGAAGGCGGTGCGCAGGATCGGCGAGGTCGTGGTCCGCGCCTGGCCCGACTTGTTGATCACGTCCATCTGATCGGGCGGCACCGCCTTGATGATGTCCACGCCACCCGAGACCAGCTCGGCGATCTGGGTCGCCTGCTCGGGGATGATCCGGATGCGGACGTACTTGAACGCGGGCTTGGGGCCCCAGTAGTCGTCGTTGCGCACCAGGACGTGCTCCTGCTTCTTCATCCACTTCACGAGTTTGTAGGGCCCGGTGCCCACCGGGTTCTCCTGCATCCACTCGTGGCCCTTCTCGCGAATGACCTTCTCGGACTGCATCACCTGCGCGGTGAGCCGCTCGACGAAGAGCGGATAGGGGCCGTCCGTCTTGAACCGCACCGTGAGGTCGTCCATCACCTCCACGCTCTTGATCTTGGCGTGGTTGCCGCGGGCGGTGAGCTTGTTCTCCGGGTTGAGCACACGGTCGAAGGTGGCCTTGACGTCCTTCGCCCCGAAGGGGGTGCCGTCGTGGAACTTCACGTTAGGGCGGAGCTTCACCTCCCAGGTCGTGTCGTCCAGGCTCTTCCAGGACAGCGCGAGGCTCGGGCCTACCTTGCCGGTCTTGAGATCGCGCGCGGCCAGGTGGTCGAAGACGTTGTAACCGAGGATGATGCTCTCGCGGAGCACCGAGTTGGGGGGATCCCAGTTCTGCACGTCGCTCTGCAGCGCGTAGACGATCGTGTCGTCCTTGGTCTG
>DATHMJ010000339.1:0-6441 GCA_035487215.1 Gemmatimonadales bacterium | reverse complement strand
GCTTTGACGTTCTCCTCCTGGGAAACGACGTTGGCCATCACCCGCTTCACGTAGTCGCTTGGAAAGCCGGGGGCCGATCCCAGCTGCTCGAGCGCCTGCCGGCTATAGCGTCCCACCGGAACCGCGTCGGCGGCCAGCACGATCTTGAGTCCACGGCGGGTGAGATCCTCCAGCCGATCGATCCGGCCCGGATTGGTCGCCGGGACGATCACGACCAGACGGTTGTGAGCGAATATCACCGGCGCGCTGTCGGCGAAGCCACTATCGACGACCGTTTTCATCCAGCGCTCGTCGGCCGAAGCGAATACATCGGCCTGGGCACCCTGCTGAATCTGGAGGGCGAGCTGCTGGGACCCCGCGTAGTTGAAACGAACCGGCGCGCCGCCCTGCTGCTGCACGAAGCGCCGGCCGAGATCGTTGAAGGCGTCGGTGAGCGACGCCGCGGCGAACACGGTGATCGGATCCGACTGCCCGTGGAGCGACGTAGCTCCGGCGCCGATCAGCGCGGCGGCGAACGCCGCGGCCCGAGTGTGCTTCAACCCGATAATCGTCACGCTCACCCTCTTCCGATCATGACTTCGGTGGACTTGATCACCGCATAGACGGAATCACCCACGCGGAGCCGCAGCCGCTCCGCGGCGGATCGGGTAATCACCGATACCAGCTCCTGGTCACCCACGGTGACCACAATCTCTGCCATCAACCCGTCGGTCTTGATCCCCGCGACTGTCGCTCGGAGCTGGTTTCGCGCGCTCAGGTCGACCGATTGCGGCCGGGCACTCGCGGGTCCGCTCTGGCCGAGCAGGGCCTCGAGCTGGACTCGAGGAAACAGCCATTTGCGGCCGACGCGAACTGCGGGGAGGCGGCCGGCGCGGGCCAGGAATTGGACCCGCTTGGGATTCAAGTGAAGCAGCTTGGCCGCCTCAGCGACCCCTAATGTATCCATAGATATCCTCAACTCTTGCTGCTCGTATCACCAAGGATATATTGGCTCGCCCTGCTCCACCCCACAATCCCCTGCGCAACCCAACTCCTCCCGGAGTACCCATGCGCCCAGCCCTCGTGAGACTTGTCGTTGTCCTCGGTGTGCTGCCGCTGCCGCCCGTCACGCTAGCCGCTCAAGCGGCGCGCGACACAACCGCGGCGAAGGCCACCATCCGCGTCGGCGGCTACATCCAGGCCCGGGAGACCTACCGCTCCGACACCAGGCTCACCGCCACGCTCAACCGCGCGCGTTTGAGCGCCGACGGCAGTCTGCCGGCGGGATTCACCTATCGGGTGCTGGTGGAATATGAGGCGGGTGGGACGGCCACCACCGCCGCCAGCGTGAGCCTTCGCGACGCCTACGTTCGCTGGACTCGGCAGGCGTTCAGCGTGACCGCCGGGCAGTACAAGACCCCGTTCAGTCCCGAATACATCATGTCGATCACCCAAGTCGAGACGGCGGACCGCGCGGCGGTCGTCGACTCGATCGCTACCAAGCGCGACATTGGCGTGATGGCGCAGTACACGGTCGGGAGCTACGGAACGCTGGCCGTCGGCATCTTCAACGGCGAGGGGCAGAACCGTATCGTCAACGTCGACTCATCCAGCCTGATCGTGGCCCGGGTCGCAGCGCGGCCGATCCCATTCGTGACGCTGGGAGCCAACATCGGTGCCTATGCCGGTGACAGCACCCGCTATGGCGTGGACGCCTCGGCCGAATACCGGGGGCTGCTTGCCCGGGGCGAATTCATCTGGCAGAGCCGGCACACGACGGCCCCGGTGGACAAAGGGTGGTACGGCCTGATCGGCTACAAGGTCCTGCCCTGGGTACAACTCGTCGCTCGGCAGGAGCGGTTCGAGCGTCCGGCGATTACCGGCGCGGTCCGGAACATCGCGACGACCGGCGGGGTAAACGTTTGGTTCGGTGGCGACCGAGTCCGCCTCCTCGCCAACTACGTCTCGCGCCGGATCGGCACGCCGGGCACACGCCGGGGATCCCTGGTGACGCAAGCCCAGGTCCGCTTCTGAACCTTCGGCCCGTTGGGGCGGTTATTTTTGTAGTCCCATTGCCCCAGGTCGCCACCGATGAGCAGCAGCTTCAACATTCCCGCGCCGGTCAACGAGCCGGTTCTCTCCTACGCGCCCGGGACCGCGGAGCGAGCATCGCTCAAGCGCGCCCTGGGTGTGGTCGGCGCCGAGCGGGCCGACATCCCGGTCGTCATCGGTGGGGAGGCGTATCGGGGCCGGACCGAGCCGATCACGTCCCCCCACTGTCACGCCCGGGTCCTCGCCGACGTGCACCGGGCCCCGCCGGAGCTGGTGGAGCGGGCGGTGGACGCAGCGCTCGAAGCCCGGCGTGAATGGGCGCACTGGCGATTCGAAGATCGCGCGGCGGTGTTTCTCAAGGCCGCGGATCTGCTCGCCACGCGCCATCGGCAGCTGCTCAACGCGGCCACGATGCTGGGACAGAGCAAGACCGCCCATCAGGCCGAGATCGACAGCGCCTGCGAGCTGATCGACTTCCTCCGGTTCAACGTCCACTTCGCCGAGCGCCTGTACCAGGACCAGCCGCTCTCGTCCGCGGGCGTGTGGAATCGGCTCGACTACCGGCCGCTCGAAGGGTTCATCTACGCCATCACGCCGTTCAACTTCACCGCGATCGGTGGCAACCTGCCGACGGTGCCGGCGTTGTTGGGCAACGTCGTCGTCTGGAAGCCATCCGCGACGGCCGCGCTCAGCAATTGGCACTTCTTCCGGCTTCTGGAGGAAGCCGGTCTGCCGCCGGGTGTGATCAACTTCGTCCCCGGCGATTCAACTGAGGTGAGCCGAGTCCTGCTCAGCCACAGAATGCTCGCGGGCATCCACTTCACCGGCTCGACCGCGGTGTTTCGGATGCTGCAGCAACAAGTGGCGCAGAATCTCGAGCGCTACGCGGGTTATCCCCGAATCGTGGGGGAGACCGGCGGCAAGGATTTTGTGCTCGCGCATGCGAGCGCCGATGTCGACGCCCTCGCGGTCGCGCTCGTGCGCGGAGCATTCGAGTACCAGGGCCAGAAGTGCAGCGCCGCCTCGCGGGCCTACGTCCCCGACAGCCTCTGGCCCGCGGTGCGCGATCGGGTCGTGGGCATGATCGGACAGATCCGCATGGGCGACGTCGCCGATTTCCGGAACTTCATGGGGGCGGTGATCGACCGACGCGCGTTCGAGCGGATCAGCGGGCACCTCGAGCGGGCCAAGGGCGACCCCGGCGCGACTATTCTGGCAGGCGGCAGCTTCGATGGCTCCGTGGGCTGGTTCATCGAGCCGACGTTGATCCAGGTAGCCGACCCGGGCCACCGCCTCATGTGCGAGGAGCTGTTCGGGCCGGTGCTGGCGCTGCACGTCTATCCGGAGGCCCGTTGGAGCGAGACGCTCGATGTGGTCGATCGCACGAGTCCCTACGCACTCACGGGGGCTGTGTTCGCTCGGGATCGGGGGGCGCTGGCGGAAGCGGACCGAGCGCTGCGCAACGCGGCGGGCAACTTCTACGTGAACGACAAGCCCACCGGCGCGGTGGTGGGCCAGCAGCCGTTCGGCGGGGCGCGAGCCAGCGGCACCAACGACAAGGCCGGATCTATCCTGAACCTCGTTCGCTGGGTATCTGCCAGGACGATCAAGGAGACGTTCGTGCCGCCGACCGACTGGCGCTACCCCTTCATGCAGGAGTCCTAACGGTCGCCCCCCGCGGAGCCCTCGCGCCTCTGCTCGCGCTCGGGATGGCCGCGGTGCCGCGCGCTGGGGCTGGCACCGGCCCGGATCCGCAGCCGCTCCGCTACGCCGCCGCCCAGCTCGACTGCGCGGTCTTTCGCGAAAGCCGCCGCAGTGAGCTCGAGACCTACGTCGCCGGGCATAGCCGTCGCGAATCGGTGGGGCTCGACGGAGAATGGCGCTTCCGCGCCGCACCGATGCGCGGCGATTCCGTTGGTCTCGAGGGCTGGTTCGATACGCTCGTCGTGTGGCGCCGATCCGAGCAGGACAGCCTCATCCCGGACACGGACCCCATGATCGGCGGACGGTATCGCGGGCTCCTGAGCCCCGAAGGAGCGTACCGGGCCGAGACTCGTCCGTTCGTTCCCGACCCGCTGCTCGAAGTCGCCGACCTCTCCCGCGCACTCGACGACCTCCTCCCCCGCCTGCCTACCCGGGTGCCGACAGTCGGCGAGACGTGGTCCGATAGCGCCGGCCTCGAGATTCGCCGATTGTCGGACAGCAGCGGTACCGGCCCGATCTATCGCTTTCGCGTCACGATCCGTCGTGACGCGGCCCAAGCGACGCTCCGCGGCGACAGCCTCCCGCTGAAACTCCGTCAGTCGGTTCGGGAAGACGGCGCATTTTCCTGGGCCGTGCACGGGGGCCTGCTCCGGCGGGATCGGCACATCACAGTCGAGACCTATGTGCCCACCGAGGCGCGGGTCGGCCGACCGGTCCAAGCGAGAATCGAGCAGCAGATCGTGCTGGAACGCGTGGGGACGGAGTGTGAGAGAGGTGTCGGCCCTTAACTGCTAGCGGTTGGCGGCGGCCGGCTTCTTTCCCACGAATCGCTGCTCCGGATCGAACAGCACCACCGTCACCCCAAACGCTACGGTCGCTGCCGCCGCGAGCGCCGCCACGTCGAGCGACAGGGCGAATTCGGCCGGCTGCCCGAAAGTGTGGCGAACCAAGTCCACCATGTAGGTGACCGGATTCACCCGGGCCAGCGCTCGAAGTGGCGCCGGCATACCGGCGGTGGGGTAGAGGGCGCCGCTCACGAAGAGCAGCGGAAAGAGCACCATGTTGATGACGCCGCCGAAGTTCTCGACCGACGTGAGCCGCGCCGCCACCAGCAAGCCGAGCGTCCCGCTCGTGAGGGCGATCAGGACGAGGGCCGCGGCGGACAGGGCGTATTGTTGGAACGTGAGGTGCACGGCCAACGAGGCGCAAGCGAGCACGATGCCTCCCTGCGCGCCGCCGATGATCGTGGCCGACAGCGCGCGTCCCGCGAGCACCGAGGGGACGCCCGAGGGGCTCGCGAGCATGAGGCGCAGCATGCCGAACTCGCGGTCGTAGACTGTCGAGATCGCCGTGAGCATGCCCCCGAACAGCGCTGCCATGACCATGCCGCCCGGATACGCGAACGCCTGGTAGGTGAGCCCACCCTCGAGCCGCGCGATCGAGTTGAAGCCGGCGCCCACGAGAAACACCCAGATGAACGGTCGGGCGAGGCCCGCGATCAAGCGGCTTCGCTGTCGCGTGGTCCGGATCAGGTCACGCACCACGATGCCCCGAACCGTGGCGGCCGCGCTCACGGGGTCACCGGTGCTTGGGTCCGGGCGAAGTAGACATCCTCCAACGTGGGCGGACGGATCGCGAGTCGGGCGATGCCGGGCGCGGTGGCGGCCAGTTCCGTAATCCGCTCCCGGGATCCCGACAAGCCCACTCGCCACCCACGCTCCGCGCGATGAGCCAGCAGCACGAGTCCGACCCGCCGCAACTCACCAACCAAGGCGTCAGCGCCGGGTCCATCGATCTCCGCCACCTGCTCGCCCAACGCCGCGCGCAACGTCGCGGGCGACTCGTCGGCGACGACCGCACCACGAGCGAGCATGACGACGCGATCCGCGGGCTCGGCCTCGGACAGGTAATGGGTGGAGAAGAGGATCGTCGCGCCGCGATCGCGCCGCTCGGCATCGAGCAGACTCCACATGCGATCGCGGTGCTCGGGGTCGAGCCCAACGGTCGGCTCGTCGAGAATGAGGAGATCGGGCTGGTGCAAGGTCGCCCGCGCAATGTCGGCGAGACGGCGCCAGCCACCCGACAGTTGGCGCGCGGGTTGCCGCGCGCGCGATCCGAGCCCGGTGCGCGTGAGGGTCTGCTGAATGGCGCCATGCGCCGCGGCCCCGGCGAGTCCGGCCAAGCTTCCGGCAAACCGGAGGTTTTCCTCGACCGTCAAGAGGCCATCGACGCTCGGCTCCTGGAAAACGAGGCCGAGCCGGCGGCGAACGCCGGCTCGGTCGCGAGCCACGTCATGGCTGAAAACCCGGGCCGTGCCTCGGGTGGGAGCGAGCAGGGTGGCGAGGAGCAGCATCGCCGTCGTCTTGCCGGCGCCGTTCGGGCCCACCAAACCGATCAACGAGCCGGCTGGCACGCTCAGATCGAGCGCGTCGAGCGCTCGCGTCGAGCCGTAATCCCGGCCCAGGCCCTCGGCTTCGATCGCGAGGGTAGCCGCGCCGCGCGCCGGAGCGCCGCCGGCGGCCGTCACGCCCGCTGGGGCTCTCCTGTGAGCACTCGATACTCCCAGTCGCTCGAGTTCGCCGGCTCAGCCAGGGCCTCGTCGATGATCCGGCGGAGGGGCGTGAGCGTGCAGACGGGATCGGCGTTCGTCGCATCGCCCGTGAGAGCGAACGCCTGGCACCGGCAACCGCCGAAGTCCACAGCCTT
>DATHMJ010000338.1:0-5539 GCA_035487215.1 Gemmatimonadales bacterium | reverse complement strand
ACCAGGTGGACGACCTCTCGCGCTACTACGGGCACTTCCCGGCGGTCAACTTCGTGGCGATCTCCGCGGATCAACGGCGTCGCGAGGTCGGGCTGCCCCACTGCACCGTGATCCACCACGGCCTGGATCCCGCCCGATTTCAGTGGACCGATAGTCCGTTGAACTACGTCTGCTCGATCGGACGCCTGTCGCGAGTCAAGGGAACGCACGTGGCCATCGACGCGGCGGCACGAGCGGGCCGCCCGATCCGGGTGGCGGGCGAGGTCCACCCTCCCGACCGACTCTTCGCCGAGACCCACATCGTGCCTCGGCTCACTCAGCCGCATGTGACTTACCTCGGCAATGTGGGCCCCAAGGCGAAGTCCACGCTCCTGCGAAACGCGCGCGCCCTGCTCGCGCCGATCGAGTGGAACGAGCCGTTCGGCCTCGCGTTCATCGAGGCGATGCTGTCCGGCTGCCCGGTCGTCGGCTTTCGCCGGGGGAGCCTGCCGGAGCTGATCGACGACGGCATCACCGGCTTCCTGGTGGACTCGTTGGAGGAGATGGCGGACGCGATCCGACCCGGGGGCGCGGTCGACCAAGTGGATCGGCAACGCTGCCGCCAGCGGGGCGTGCGGCGGTTCAGCGCCGCGCGGATGGTGGCCGAGTACGAGCGCCTCTACCTGCGCATTCTGGTCACCACCGAGGCCCTCGGATTCCAACCGGCCGTCGACGAAGCGGTGCCGGGCTTCTGATGCCGAGCGCTGAGACCAGCCAAGCGGCCCTACTCGACGAAGAGCGCCGCCTGGTGCTGAAGCACGATCGCCTGTTCCTGGTCGCCACCATGCGCGGCGATATCCATGGCAAGCCGCGTGGAGGCTTGGGCCTGTTTCAGGACGACACCCGCCTGCTCAACGTCTACGAGCTGCGAGTGGCCGGCGGCCCACCGTCGGTCCTGTCCTATGAAGCCCCTCGCGCCTATTGCGCCCAAGTCGATCTCGCTGTCAACGACGTGCCTTTCGGCGGCGATGCGTGGGACCCGAAGTATGCGGTGCACATCCGCCGGGAGTTGATCCTCGCGGATCGGCTGTATGAGCGCCTCACGCTGACCAACTACCTCGCGCGCCCGGTCGACTATTGGATCGAGCTGGCCTTGGGCTCCGACTTTGCCGACATCTTCGAGGTGCGCGGCTGGCAACGGGGACGGCGGGGCACGCTGCTCTTTCCCGAGCCCAGAGGCGACAGCCTCCACCTGGCGTATCAGGGCCTCGACGGAAAAGTCATCCAGACGGCGATCTGGTTTCGCCGCCCACCGAGCCTGTTGACGGGACACACCGCTCGTTGGGAGATGACCCTCGCCCGGGACACACCCTGGGAAGTCGAGTGGGAAGTCCGAGGCGATCCCGTGACCGAGCGCCCGACGGCCGAGCCGCGCTTCGGAGCGACGAAAGCTGCGCTCGAAGACGGGTACCGCGCGTGGCGACTCGCGGGAAGCAACTGGAAAACCGACGCCCCGCGATTCGACGTCGTGCTCCGGCGCGCGATCGACGACCTCGCCGCCCTGTACGGCGAGGTGGACGGAGCGCCGGTCATCACGGCGGGCATCCCCTGGTATTCGACCGTATTCGGGCGGGACTCCATCATCGCCTCGCTGCAGACGCTCCCCTTCAATTCCCGGATCGCGCGGGAGACGCTGCGCTATCTCGCCCGGCGTCAAGGCGCCAAGACCGATCGGTTCACGGAGGAGGAACCCGGTAAAATCCTGCACGAGACGCGTCGGGGCGAGCTGGCCCGCACCGGCGAAATCCCTCACGTCCCCTACTTCGGATCGGTCGACGCCACGCCGCTGTGGTTGATTCTGCTGCATGAGACCTGGCGGTGGACCGGCGACACCCGTCTGGTCACCGAGCTATTGCCGAACGCCGAGCGGGCCCTGGCCTGGATCGATGGCGTAGGCGATCCCGATCAGGACGGCTTCGTCGAGTATGAAGGCTCGGCGGTGTTGCGAAACCAGGGGTGGAAGGACTCGGGCGATGCCGTGGCCTTTCCCGACGGCCGGCGCGCCGAGGGACCGATCGCGTTGGTGGAAGTCCAGGGCTACGTGTACGACGCGAAGGTGCGGATGGCGGCCTTGTATCGCGCGTTGGGCCGGGAGACCCGGGCCGCGCAGCTCGAGGCCGAGGCCGCGACGTTACGGCAGGCGGTGGTGGACCAATTCTGGAGCGAGGAGCTGCGCAGCTTCGTGCTCGCGCTCGACGGCAGCAAGTGCCCGATTCCGACGGTGACCTCCAACGCGGGACATCTGCTGTGGAGCCGCGTGCCCACAAAGGAGCAGGCCGCGGCGCTGGGGAGGCGACTGCTCGAGGCCGATCTGTTCTCCGGCTGGGGCGTTCGCACGCTGAGTACGTCGCACCCGGTGTACAACCCGATGAGCTACCACAACGGCTCGGTGTGGCCGCACGACAACGCCATTTTGGTGCTGGGCTTGGCGCTCAACGACCAGGTAGAGCAGGCGCTGCCGATCGTTCGGGGGCTCCACGATGTCGCGGTGCGCTCCGACTTCCAGCGGCTCCCCGAGCTGTTTTGCGGTCTCCGTCGCCAGCGCGGCGTCCGGCCGATCCAATACCCGGTGAGCTGCTCGCCGCAGGCCTGGGCCTCAGGCGCCGTCTTCATGATGCTCCAAGCCGTGCTCGGCCTCTATCCCGACGCGCCCGCCGGCATCCTGCATGTTCGGAACCCGAGCCTCCCCGACTTTCTGAACGAGCTGACGGTGTCAGGCCTGCGGGTGGGTGACAGCTTCGTGACGCTGGAGTTCCGGCGTTACCGCGAGCGGACGTTGGTCAATCTGCTCGACGTGACCGGGGACCCCCTGCAAATGCGCATCGAGCTGCCGTAAGGCCGACTCAGTAGTCCGCTGTCGCGTCCAGCTCGATCGACAGGTTGAGCGGCCCCTCGACGGCCAGCGCCTCGACGATGGTCTCGCCCGTGTCATCGCGTTCGAATCGAAGGTCGGCTCGCGACTCCCCCACTCGGAGACCGCGCAGCTCGAGCCGGCGGACATCCGGCGGCAACGTTGGCCGCACGATGCGGAGGCGCTGCTTCGCGGCGTCGGGCACGAGCCCCAGGAGGTGATGCACCAGGAAGGGCACCGCGCCGGCGGCCCACGCCTGCGGGTGGCACGCCACGGGATAGCGAACCGGGGCGCTGTACTCCGAGCGGGCGAAGCCGGTGAACAGCTCGGGCAGGCGCTCGTGCTCGAACGCCAGCGCGGCCTCGATGATGCCCTCGAGGACCCGAAGCGCGAGGTCACCCATGCCATAGCGGTGAAATCCGGCGGCGGTGAACGCGTTGTCGTGCGGCCACACCGTGCCGCGGTGGTAGCTGATGGGCGTGTAGCCCGGTTCGGACGCGGAAAGCGTCCGGATGCCCCACCCGCTGTACATGTCGTCCGCCATCAGCCGGCTCGCCGTCGCCTTGGCCTTGTCCGCATCGGCGATCCCGGTCCACAGGGCATGGCCCGGATTGGATGAGATGACCCGGAGCGGCCGGCCACCTTTCTCGAGCGCCATGGCGTAGCAGCCCAGATCGGCCAGCCAGAAGTCCCGGTTGAAGCGGCTCCGCAGCGCGGCGGCTTCTTCCCGCAGCGTCGCGGCCCGATCTGGATTGCCCGCCGTCTCGTAGAGGCCGGCGATGCCCAGCTTGGCGGCATAGACATAGCCCTGGACCTCGACCAGCGCGATGGGTGGCTTGGCCGGACGCCCCTTCGCGTCCACCATCGCGTCACCCGAATCTTTCCAGCCCTGGTTGATGAGGCTTCCGCCTCCAGCGGTGTGGCTGTCGTAGTCGACGTACCCGTCGCCGTCGCTATCGCCGTGCTGCTCGATCCACACCAGCGCCCGCTCGACGTTCTCGTTCAGCTCCTGGAACAACGAGAGATCACCGGTCCAGTCCACATAGCGGGACAAGGTCAAGAGGAAGAGCGGCGTCGAGTCGATCGACCCGTAGTAGGGTGTGTGGGGGATCTGATTGGTGCGGGCCAGCTCGCCCACGCGAAGCTCGTGGAGGATCTTGCCGGGCTGCTCGTCGCGCCACTCGTCCACCTTGCTGCCTTGATAGCTCGCGAGGAGTCGCAGCGTGCTCGCCGCGACCCGCGACTCGAACGGGAGCATCTGCAGCGACGTGATCAGGCTGTCGCGCCCGAAGAGAGCCGCGAACCAGGGCACTCCGGCGGCAAAATAGGTCTCCCCGTGCTGCTCGGTGCGCAGCAGATCGAGATCGCGAAACGAGCGGTCGAGCAGCTGGTTGACCAATACGCTGTCGCTGCTCATCGTCGCTCGTTTCTCGGCCGGGCCGCTGGGCGCCGATCGGGCCGGCATGGTCGGGCTGCGCTCGCCCGACATCGGCGTCTCGCTCAGCGTGAGGCGCACCGTGAGCGTGAGCGCGGCCCGCGCGTCGAGCCGAATCACTCCGGCACAGCCGGTCTCGCCCGATTGCTCGAGAGCGTCCGGGACCGTGACCGCAAGGCTCCGACGCACGTTGTCGGCACCATGATAGACGAAGTGCAGCGTATGGCCGGCCCATTCCGGCGGTCCCGCGGTGCCGGGACGGAGCTCGAGCAGACCCCGGACGCAGAACACGTCCGAGAAGTCGCCGCCGAACTGCAGTTCGATCGGCACGATCACGCCATCCTGGTTCCAATTGCGGAGCGTCAGCGTGTCGGTGAGCGTGAGGGAATCGGCCGACAGCTCGCGCGCCCATTCCAGGCTGATGGTCTCGCGCAGGATCGTCGTGCCGTCGGCGAGCGAGATGTCGGGATTGGCGAGCTGGAAGATCGCGCGCCAACCCGCTGCCGCCGCATTCCCGAGAGCAATCGGCAGCGAGCCGCCGAGCCGAAGCTCGTAGCGGCAGAGGTAGCGGCAGTCGTGGTAGTAGAGTCCCAGCCCGTGTTCCTGATCGTCGGGGATCTGACCGTCGGGCTCGGAGAGCAGGAGCACGTCGCCCGCCTTGATGACCACGGCGTCGGCGATGGTGCGCGCCACGGACGGGGTTCCGCGGGTCAGAACTTCGTTCTTCCGGTCGCGCTGATCGGCCCTCCCCGCGATGGGCAGCTCAGCGTCCGTCGGTGCGTGACGTGCCTTCATTTCATTGCCCCCGCGTCGTCCGAGGCCCGGGCACCAATCCCCCATGCGCCGTGACGTCGGCTGCACGCTGGGAGTCCGGCATCCACACGATCAGCCCGTGATCTGCCGTGCTTCTGGAATATCCCGCGACCAGCTGGGCGTTGTAACGGCTCAGGAAGAAGTCGAACGGATCGGCCGGCTCCGCGTCAATGATCTCGAGATCGGCATCGGTCATCGTGAGCCGTCCAAACTTGAGCGTGCCGCCCCGGAAATACATGTAGTTGTCCACCTTGGGGTGGGGTAACGCCAGCCCTTTGGCCGGGCCTGCCTTCCCCGGTGCGAAGACCTGAACGACCTCCGTGTCCTTCACCTCCACCGATATCAGGCGCCCGTCGATCGTTGGTGGCGGCAACAGGTGCGTGGGCTGCAGGAGAAAATCG
>DATHMJ010000337.1:0-3393 GCA_035487215.1 Gemmatimonadales bacterium | reverse complement strand
CCGATCATCGAGACCCAGGCGGGCGACGTCTCCGCCTACATCCCGACCAACGTCATCTCGATCACGGACGGGCAGATCTTCCTGACGACCGACCTTTTCTTCTCCAACGTCCGCCCCGCGGTCGATGCCGGCATCAGCGTGAGCCGCGTGGGCGGCAACGCGCAGATCAAGGCGATGAAGCAGGTGGCGGGGCCCCTTCGGCTCTCGCTGGCGCAGTTCCGCGAGCTGGAGGCCTTTGCCCAGTTCGGCTCCGACCTCGATGCCGCCACCCAGAAGCAGCTGGCCCGCGGCGCCCGGCTGGTCGAGGTGCTCAAGCAGCCGCAGTACCAGCCCGTGCCGGTCGAGAAGCAGGTGGCGATCATCTACGCCGTGACCAACGGGTACCTCGACGACGTGCAGGTGCCGCACATCCGCCAGTGGGAGCGGGAGTTCATTTCCTACCTGGAGGCCAAGTCGCCCAAGGTGCTCGAGGCCATCCGCACCAAGAAGACGCTGGACGACGACACTACCCAGGGGCTCAAGACGGCGATCACGACGTTCAAGTCCCTCTTCTCCCCGGCCGACTGATGGCGAAGGGTGGCAAGCTTCGGGGGCGCATTCGCTCGGTCCGGAACACCCGCAAGATCACCCGGACGATGGAGCTGGTGTCCACCTCCAAGCTGAAGCGCGCGCAGGACCGGGTGCTCGCCGCGCGGCCGTACGCGGAAGCGCTTCGCGACACCATCGCGGACCTCGTGACGCCGGAGTTGGCGGACAGCTTTCCGCTGCTCCGTACCCAGCGGCCCATCAAGCAGGGCGGCCCCAAGCGCGCGGCCGTCGTCCTGCTCACCTCCAACCGCGGCCTCTGCGGGGCGTTCAACGCCAACCTGATCAAGGAAGCGCGCCGACGCATCGAGGCGCTCGAGGCCGAGGGCTACACCGTCGATCTGCATGCCATTGGAAAGAAGGGCGCGGGCTTCTTCAAGTACCTTGGGCGCCCGCTTGCGGCCGACCGCCAGGACATCGGCGACAAGCCCACTCTCGATCACGCCGCGCAGATCGCCAGCCCGCTCATTGCGGCGTACGAGGCGGGCGAGTTGGCCAGCGTGGATCTGGTGCAGGCCCGCTTTCTCAGCGCGCTCTCCACGCCGCCCGCGACCATTCGCATCTTGCCAGTCGAGGCGGAGAAAAAGTCGGGCGCCAAGGGGCCGGTCGCCGACTACATCCTGGCACCGAGCGCCGAAGCGATCCTGGAGCAGCTGTTGCCGCTGTACGTGCGGAACGCCGTCTACCGCGGCCTGGTCGAAACCGCGGCCGCCGAGCACGGTGCTCGCCGGACGGCCATGAAAAACGCAACCGACAACGCGGGCGACCTGATCGACAAGCTCACGCGTACGTACAACCGGCAGCGGCAGGCTCAGATCACGCAAGAGATCGCGGAGATCGTGGGCGGCGCCGCCGCCTTGCAGGGCTAGCCCAAAACCCGATCCACTCGGACACCGACATGGCGACCGCCGCAGCGACCAAGTCCCGCCCCGCATCGGGTGATCAGAAGGCCCGCAACATCGGGCGGATCGTCCAGATCATCGGCCCCGTGCTGGACGTCGAATTCGAGCCCGAACATCTGCCCGAGATCTACCACGCGCTGCTCATCGAGGACACCGAGCGAGGCATCCGAGTCGTCGCCGAAGTGCAGCAGCACATCGGCCAGAACCAGGTGCGCGCCGTAGCCATGAGCAGCACCGACGGCATGGTCCGGGGGATGGCCGTGGTCGACACCGGCGGCCCGATCACCGCGCCCGTGGGTGCCGCGGCGCTCGGCCGGATTCTGAACGTCCTGGGCGAGCCGGTGGACGGTGGCCCGCCGCTTCCCGCCGATGTGGAGCGTTGGCCGATCCACCGCGAGACGCCCAAGTTCACCGACCTCGAGCCCAAGACGGAAATTTTCGAGACCGGCATCAAGGTCATCGACCTGATCGCGCCGTTCGTGAAGGGCGGCAAGATCGGGCTCTTCGGCGGCGCTGGCGTGGGCAAGACGGTGATCATCCAGGAGCTGATCCACAACGTGCAGCAGGGACACGGCGGCAAGTCGGTCTTCTGCGGCGTGGGTGAGCGGACCCGCGAGGGCAACGACCTGTACCTCGAGTTCAAAGAAGCGAACGTCTTGAGCTCGGTGGCGCTGATTTACGGCCAGATGAACGAGCCGCCCGGCGCCCGCCTCCGGGTGGGGCTCACCGGGCTCACGATCGCGGAGTACTTCCGCGACGTCGAGGGCCAGGACGTGCTGCTCTTCATCGACAACATCTTCCGCTTCACCCAGGCGGGCTCGGAAGTCTCGGCGCTCCTCGGCCGCATGCCGAGCGCGGTGGGCTATCAGCCGACGCTGGCGACCGAGATGGGCGACTTGCAGGAGCGGATCACCTCGACGACCAAGGGCTCGATCACGTCGGTGCAGGCGATCTACGTTCCGGCGGACGACCTCACCGATCCGGCGCCTGCCACGGCGTTCGCGCACCTGGATGCAACCGTCGTGCTCTCCCGCTCCATCGCGGAGCTGGGCATCTACCCGGCCGTTGATCCGCTCGACAGCTCCAGCCGAATCCTGGCGCCGCAGTTCGTGGGCGACCGGCACTACAACGCCGCGATCGGCGTGCAGCGCACGCTGCAACGCTACAAGGCCCTGCAGGACATCATCGCGATCCTCGGCATGGACGAGCTGTCCGAAGATGACAAGCTCGTCGTGGGCCGCGCCCGCCGCATCCAGCGGTTCCTGTCGCAGCCGTTCCACGTGGCCGAGCAGTTCACCGGCTTCCCGGGCAAGTACGTGAAGCTCGAGGATACGGTCGCCAGCTTCGAGCGCGTGCTGTCGGGCGAGCTGGACCAGCTGCCCGAGCAGGCCTTCTATATGGTAGGCGGGATTGAAGAGGCCGTGGAGAAGGCCAAGAAGCTCGCCAGCTCGTGATGCACGTCACGGTCATCTCCCCCGATGCGTCTATGTTCGACGGCGACGCCGATGCGGTCACGGCGCCGGCGTACGACGGTGAAGTCGGGATTCTTCCCGGGCACGCGCCATTCATGACCCTGCTGGGCCGGGGGCGTCTCCGCGTTCGCCGGGCCGAGTCGGTCAGCGAGTTCAGGGTGGAAGGCGGGTTTCTCCAGGTCGTCGGCGATCGCGTGCGGATCGTGGCGGAACGCGTGGAAGGGGGCGGCGCATGAAGCGAAGCAGCATCTGGATCTTCGTGGTGGTGGTGCTCGCGGCAATCCCGGTAACCCGGGCGGCGGCGCAGGAGACCGGGACCCCAGTCTTCAAGGCACCGTACCGGGCGTTCAGCTCCCACGAGTTTGGCGGCGCGATCTCGTTTCCGAGCGGCGCGCCGGATTTCGCCATCGAAGGGTTCTACAGTTACGGTCACG
>DATHMJ010000336.1:0-2351 GCA_035487215.1 Gemmatimonadales bacterium | reverse complement strand
GGCGGCCCTGGTCCCCAGTCGGACCGCCAACCGGTCCATCCACCTCCTGGCGCAGCGTATCGAGATCTCACAAGAGGACGAAATCCGGCTGATGCAGAACTGGCTCAAAGACCGGGGCCAGACCGTCCCCGACGCGAATGCGTCGGGTCATCAGCACATGGGCGAGCACATGATGCTGATGCCCGGCATGCTCACGCCCGAGCAGATGGCCCAGCTCGCGGGCGCCAAAGGCGCCCCGTTCGACCGGCTGTTTCTCCAGCTCATGATCCAGCACCACCAAGGGGCGCTCACGATGGTGAAGACGCTGTTCGACAGCCCCGGCGCCGCTCAGGAGACCGACACGTTCCGGTACGTCTCGGACGTGGACACGGACCAACGCATCGAGATCGAGCGCATGCGCAAGCTGCTCGCCTCGATGCCTTGATCGCCCGTACCCGACCCTCACGCGAGATCCGACCATGAGATGCGAAGTCACGTTGGCGATCGCCCTGCTGACCGCTCCCGCCGCCCTGATCGCGCAGGCCAACCAGGCACCCGGCGACGTCCCCCGGCTCTCCGATCCCCGCGTGGGCCTCAAGGCCGGGATGGACGACGCGGGCGAGGCGATCGAGAACCTGCGGATGGTGGCGCACCGCCCCCGACCGGAGGGCTTTTACGACTCCGCGACGGCCGGCAAGAACTACTTCGTCAACTCGGACATGGCGTTCAGCGGAAACTACATCTTCCAGGGGAACTACTACGGGCTCGAGGTGTGGGACATCTCCAACCCGTCCCAGCCGACGCTGCGGACGTCGTTCGTTTGCCCTGGCGGCCAGGGCGATCCGTCGGTGTGGGGGAACCTGCTCTTCATGTCGGTCGAGCAGACCAGCGGCAGGCTCGATTGCGGGCGTGAGGGCGTGACCGACACCGTGAGCGCCGACCGATTCCGGGGCGTCCGTATCTACGACATCAGCGACCTGGACCACCCGAAACAGGTGGCCGCGGTGCAAACCTGCCGCGGATCGCACACGCACACGCTGGTAGCCGACCCCAACGACGACAAGAACATCTACGTCTACGTGTCGGAGACGAGCGTCGTGCGATCGGGCACCGAGCTGGCGGGATGCTCCGGCAAGCGACCGGACGAAGACCCGAACACCTCGCTGTTCAAGATCGACATCATCAAGGTGCCGCTCGCGTCACCCCAGGATGCCAAGATCGTGAACTCACCCCGGCTCTTCGCCGACTCCGCCGGCAACGTCGCCAGCCTCTGGAAAGGCGGCGATCACGGCGAGGGCACGCAGACCACGACCGAGACCAACATGTGCCACGACATCACCACCTACGAGGCCATGGGACTGGCGGCGGGGGCGTGCTCGGGCAACGGCATCCTGCTCGACATCAAGGATCCCGCGAACCCGAAGCGCATCGCCGAGGTGAGCGATCCGAACTTCGCCTACTGGCACTCGGCGACGTTCAACAACGACGCGAGCGCCGTGCTGTTTACCGACGAATGGGGCGGCGGCGGCCAGGCGCGTTGCCGCGCGAGCGACCCGCCGAAGTGGGGCGCGGATGCGATCTATACGCTGGCGAACGGCACGCTCACGCAAGCCGGGTTCTACAAGATGCTCGCGGTGCAGACCGAGCAGGAGAACTGCGTCGCCCATAACGGATCGCTCATTCCGGTTCCCGGGCGCGACATCATGGTGCAGGCGTGGTACCAGGGAGGCATTTCCGTGTTCGACTTCACCGATCCGGCGCACCCCGTCGAAATCGCGTTCTTCGATCGCGGCCCGATCAGCGCGGAACGCATGGTGGGGGGTGGCTACTGGTCGGCGTACTGGTACAACGGATACATCGTCGGGTCGGAGATCGAGCGGGGGCTGGATCTGCTCGAGCTGAAGCCGAGTCCGCTGCTGTCGCAGAACGAGATCGACGCCGCCAAGCTGATCAAGATGGATCTGTTCAACCCGCAGCGGCAACCGAAGCTGGTGTGGCCGGCGAGCTTCGTGGTGGCCCGAGCGTACGTCGACCAGCTCGATCGCAACCACGGACTTCCCAAGGGCCGGCCCTCGAAGATCAGGAAGACGCTCGAGAAGGCCGAGAAGCAATCCGGGGAAAAGCAGGCCGAGACGCTCGGCAAGCTCGCGAGCGAGCTGGAGAAGGATGCGCAGTCGTCGAGCGATCCCACCCGGGTGCGGAAGCTGCAGGGCACGGTGAGCGAGCTCGCGGGCGGGGCCCACTGACACCGATCGCGGGGCGCTTCAGTCGCGTAACAAGCGAATCACTTCACGCGAGCAGCGGGTTCAACTCCAGGGCGAGCTGTCGCACGAATTCGTCGTCGCGCATGCTCAGATAGTGGGGGCGGATGA
>DATHMJ010000335.1:0-4174 GCA_035487215.1 Gemmatimonadales bacterium | reverse complement strand
GTGCGGAAGGGGACCGCGCCCTCCTCATGGAGGAGGCCGCGCGCCGGATGGCCGACCTCAGGGTCTTCAAGGGTCGATTCCCTCCCCGCCGGCGTGACCATCCTCCCGCCGCTGCAATAGTCCCGTCTCGGCTTCGCAATAGACGACGTTCGTAGTGAGATGGATTGTCCGCCTCGGCGGTCGGCTCCGCCAATGGCGCCGATCACCCCATCACCCCGCTTGATCGTGAATCCGCCCGCTCCGATCGATCAGGTGCTCAGGGGGCTGAAGCCGCTGGTGGCGATGCTGCCAAAGTAGGAGACGACGCGGGGAGGCGCGCGGCGCCCGAGCACGACGGGCCGTTCCCGATCATCTCCATGGACGTGCCTCAAGAAGCGTGGGATCAGTCTGGAAAGGGTACACGGTTCGAGTGGTACCGTGGACCGCGCGGCGGTCGGGACTTGCTTCACCGGCTCAGCCGCAGCAGGCGTGCGTTGATCGCGACGATCAGCGTCGACAGCGACATGAGGACCGCCCCGGCCGCCGGCGTCAGTAGGATGCCGATCGGATACAGCACCCCGGCCGCCACCGGAATCGCCAGCGCGTTGTAGCCCGTCGCCCACGAAAGGTTCTGGAGCATCTTCCGGTAGGTGGCGCGTGCCAGCTCCACGATCGCGGTCACGTCCCGTGGATCGGAGCGAACCAGTACGATGTCGGCCGACTCGATCGCGACGTCCGTCCCCGCGCCGACGGCGATTCCCACGTCGGCCTGGGTGAGCGCGGGCGCGTCGTTCACGCCATCGCCGGTCATCGCCACCGTGAGACCTCGTCCCTGGATCTCCTTGATCTTGGCGGCCTTCTGACCGGGGAGGACCTCGGCGAAGAACTCGTCCAGGGCCAGTTCGCGCGCCACCCAGGCCGCCACTGCAGTGGTGTCGCCGGTGAGCATCATTGCCTTGATGCCCATCGCCTTGAGGCGGGCAAGCGCTTCGCGAGACTCCGGGCGGATGATGTCCGCGAGTGCGATGGCACCCGCCGGCCGATCATCTACGAGCACGTACACCACGGTCTTCCCTTGCTCGGCCACCTTCCGTACGCGCCCGTCGTCGACGCCGAGGCCCTGGGCCTTCAGGAACCCCGGGCTCACGACCTTGACTCGCGCGCCATCTACCACGGCTTCGGCCCCCTTGCCGGGGATAGTGCGGAGCCACACGGGAGGCGGAAACTGAACCTTGCGCCCCTGCGCTTCCCGCACGATGCCGGCGGCGATCGGGTGCTCCGACTGACTCTCGAGGCTCGCGGCCAGGCGCAACACGTCCGCCTCGCCTCGGTTGTCGAGCGGGACGACGTCGGTGACGCCAAAACGCCCCTCGGTCAGTGTGCCCGTCTTGTCGAACACGATGGCATCGAGGGCACGGGCGCGCTCGAACGCCGAGCGATCGCGGATGAGGAGGCCGTTGGCGGCCGAGAGCGCGGTGGAGACTGCCACGACCAGGGGCACCGCGAGTCCAAGGGCATGCGGGCAGGCGATCACCATGACCGTCACGGCGCGAGCCAGCGCGAACGGAAACGAGACGCCGGTGGCCAGCCATGCCGCGAGCGTCACCGCGCCGCCGCCGAGCGCGACGGCGGTCAGCCACACCGCCGCCCGGTTGGCCAGGTCCTGCGAGCGCGAGCGGGACTCCTGGGCCTGACGGACCATCGTGATGACCTGGAAGAGATAGGTCTCATCCCCGGTCTTTTTCACCTCGATTGTGATCGCCGCCTCACCGTTGACCGCACCGCCGATCACGGTTGCCCCCTTGCCCTTCTCCACGGGCTTGCTCTCGCCCGTCAGCATCGCCTCGTTGACCGAGGTCTGTCCCTCGACGATCGTCCCGTCGGTGGGAACCTTCTCTCCCGGCTTGATCAGCACGCGGTCGCCATGCCTCAACTCGGCGACGGGCACATCCCGCGTCGCGCCACCCGCCCCGACGAGGTGTGCCTCGGCGGGCATGAGGCGCACCAGGCTCTCGAGCGCGGCGGAGGCGCCCAGCACCGACTTCATCTCGATCCAGTGGCCGAGCAGCATGATGTCGATCAGTGTCGCTAGCTCCCAGAAGAACACCTCGCCGTGCAGCCCGAGCGCCACCAGGGTGCTGTAGCCCCACGCGACCGTGATGGCCAGCGCGATCAGCGTCATCATTCCCGGCTGCCGCTGTCCGAGCTCTCCCACGACTCCACGCAGGAACGGCAAGCCCCCGTAGAAGTAGATGACGGTCGCAAGGACGGCCTGGACTGATCGGTCTCCGGGAAACTGCAGCGCCTCGCCGAGGTCCAGCCAGGCCTGGATCAGCGGGGAAAGCGCCAGCACCGGGACGGAGAGGATCAGGGACACCCAGAACCGCCGGCGGAAGTCGGCAACCATGTGAACATGGTGGCTCCCCCCACCACCGTGACGGTGCGGCGCGGCGCCGCCTTCTCGATGGCGGGGGCCGGCATGGCCGGGCGCGTCTCGGTGGGTCAATCCTTCAGCCTCGCGTCAGGGCCCGGTCTGTGGCTCCAGGGCGAAACTCGAGACGGGATATGCACCCTCGGTGCGAGCCCACAGTTCTCGTTCTGCCCGCCACCAGTCGATCTCGGGTGAGCCGAACGGTCGCCCGCGCTCCTCCCAGAAGAGATAGGCAAGCTTTGCGACTTCCGGATGATTCAGAGCGTCCATAGAGCACCTCCGTGCGCTCTCGCGCCTCGATCCGAGGATGATCCCGAGATACCTGGTCGCCGTCACTGGAAGGCCGGCTCCGGCCAGGCACTCCGATCAAACCGTTGTGAGTCCGTCTTGCCGAATCCGGATGTGATCTACCGGCATTCTCACGCGCTCCTCATGACGACGAGCCTCGCACCTGTCGGATCGAGCCACAGTCGCGTCGGTGTGCGCGCGACACGCAAGACCACGGCGTCGCAGCTGGGACAACGCAGCACCGTACCCATACCGTGAACGTAGACAAGCAGCGCACCCAGCGGCCGAATCGTTCCGCAGTTGGCGCAGGTCGCGCCTCCCGTCGTGATGTCTGGGACAAAGACCTCGCTCAGGATCCCGGCCGCGGCGTTCCCATCGAGCCTCACCGCCTCGGCACCACGTTCGTCGCCGGAGTGCTGCTCGGACACTCGCTTCTCATCTCCGTTCATCGCTGCCTCCCTGGGCTCGCCCACGCTGATGCGGCGCGTCCTATGCTTCACCCGTGGGTCCGAAGCGTTCGGTTTTCACGAGTGCCGGCTCATGCCCGAGCTCGAGGAGCGCGGCAGCGGCCGCTTCGACCAAAGGCGTGGGGCCACAGACGAAGATGTGCGGCCGTTCGCCAGGCGGCCAGGCGACCGCCGCCAGCATCATGCGGTCGATCCTGCGGCGAAATCCGGTCCACCCTTGAGGAGACTCGCGCGTGAACGTGTGCGCAACCTCGAGTGTCGGGTCGTCCTGGGCGAGTCCGGCGATCTCGCCACGGTAGATCACGTCGTCCCATCGTCGCGACGAGTATAGAAGCCGTGCTGGCAGATTGTGCCGGACGTGTGCGGTCTTGAGGGCGGTCGCGCGGTGGCGCAGCATCGCCATTAGGGGCACGATCCCCGAGCCGCCCGCGACAAGGAGTAGGGGGCCGCCGAGCGCGACGTCCCAGACGAAGTATCCACCGATCGGCCCACGAAGCTCGAGCCGATCGCCCTCGGTGAGCACGTCGGTGAGATACGGCGAGACTTCGCCACCGGGCAGTCGGTCCACGGTCAGGGCGACCCGGGCGTCCTGCGGCGCCGAAGCAATTGAGTAGCTCCGCTGCGTCTGGTAGCCATCCTCTGCCGTCAGGCGCACGTCCACGTGCTGGCCCGCACGGTGGCCGGGCCACCCCGGGATGTCGAGGACCAGCGTCCGTGTCCTGGGCGTCTCCGTTCGGACGTCGACGACGGTTGCGAGCCGCCACGCGATTGCCGCTCTGCGTGACAGGACGGACGCTGACGCTTGGCTCACGGGTCACCGTCAAACCGCTGTTCAGGCGGCGTCGGCCCGCCGCCTAACGAGTTCGAGTGCCGCTCGGCCAGCGGCGATAGCTGCCTCGACCAGGCCAGGGCAGGGCTAGAGGGTTCCACAATGATCCCTGATCCAGCGCCGCGCTTCGTGAAATTCGGGCCCGAACGTGCTCAGCAGTCGTACGAGCAGCACTCGATC